>NZ_JVLX01000049.1:0-79285 GCF_001070815.1 Streptococcus pseudopneumoniae
TGCATTTGGTTTAGCTGCATCCGCTGCTGACTTAGTCAAGTCTGTTGCTGGGATAACCGCTGTCTTACCTTCTGGAGTTGTAACTGTTGCATTGCCTTTATCGTCTACTACTACAGTTGAACCTGGGTTTACAGCTTTAACCTTATCTTCGATGGCTTTCTTCTCTTCTGGAGTGAGAGCATCTGGATTTGCTACTACTGTCTTATCTGCTGGTTTAACGATATCATCACCTGCATTTGGTTTCTTAGTATCTTCAACAGTACGTACTAAGTCTTCTACAGGAATAACTTGTGTTTGACCATCTGGAGTTGAAACTTTAGCATTTCCTTTTTCATCAACTACTACAATTGAATTTGGATTTACTGCTTCAACTGCTGCTTTAATTTTCTCCTTCTCAGCATCTGTCAACTTAGCTGGATCATTTACGACTACTTTATCTGCTGGTTTAACTACGTCGTTTCCTGCTTTTGGATCATTTGCTGTATCAGCAGTTTTCACTACTTGCTCAGGAGTGATGATTTCTTGGTGACCATCTGGAGTTGTAACAGTAATATTTCCGTCTGCATCTTGAGTAATTTCTTTAGCATCTGGATTTACTTTCTTAACAGCTTCTAATACCTTAGCTTTTTCAGCATCTGTTAAAGCACTTGGGTCATTTACAAGAACTTTATCAGCTGGAATATTTACTTCACCTACAGCTTTGATAGCCGCTTTATCTGACTCTTCAATTCCATTGACAGCTTCTGCTGTTTTCGCTGCATCTACAGATTTCTTAGCTTGTTCTGCAATCTTATCTACTTGAGCTTTAAGATCTTCTTTAGCTTTAGGAGTCAAGTCGTCACGAGCATCGATTGCTGCTTTTTTAGCTGTTGCTTCATCATCAATTGCTTTACGTGCATTTGGTTTATCTTCTACAACAGGTACAGATTTTTCGATTTCTTTCTTAGCTTCGTCTTGAAGTTGCTTAACTTCAGCATCTGTTCCAGCTTTATCGATTTCTTCTTTAGCTTCATCTGCTAGAGCTTTGGCTGCATCTGCGGCAACTTTCTTCTCATCAGTAGTTGCATCTGGAGTATTTTCGATTGTTTTTAATTGTTCAGCTAATTTATCGTCAATTGCTTTCTTAGCTGCTGGTTTAGATTTAGCTTCTGGATTTACAGCTGCTACGTCTGCTGCACCTTTTGTTCCTGCTGCATTTACCGCATCTTGTGCTGTTTTAGCCGCCTCTTTAGTATCTGCTGCATCAGGCTGTTTAGCAATTTCTGCTAATTGTGCATCTGCCAATTTTTGTGCTTCTGCTTTGGCTGCTGTTTTCTCTTCATCAGTTAAGTCTGTACGTTTATCAAGTTCAGCAGTCTTAGCTGTCAATGCATCTGCAATTGCTTTTTTAGCTGCTGTTTTTGCTACTGGGGTTACGTTGTCGATAGCGGTAGTTCCAGTACCTTTTGCTGTTTCTACATCTGCATTTGAAGTTGCTGCGTCAATTGCTTTCTTAGCATCTTCTGCTACTTTGTTCACTTTAGCAATTGCTGCATCTTTTTCTTCATCTGATAAGTTTGGATTTGCTTTAATCGCATCTTCTTTAGCTTTACGAGCTGCTTCAACATCTGCTTTAGCTTCATCTTTTTTAGCTACTACTGGGTTATCTTTTGCGATTGCATCAGTTCCTGATTTTTGAGCTTTATCAAGAGCATCTTTTGTTGTAACTTCAGGTTTCGCTATTTCATCAAGAGCTTTTTTCTTATCAGCATTTACTTTGTCAATTGCTGCTTGTTTTTCTTCATCAGTAGCGTTTGGAGTAGCTTTAATTGCTGCAATTTTCTCAGTTGCTGCTGTATTTACTGCATCAATCGCAGGTTGTTTATCTAGTTTAGTGAAGTCTGATAATGGTCTTGTATCTTTAGATCCATCTGTATATGTCGCTACGATATTGTTACCATCTTTAGTAATTGTAGCAATTTTGTTATCCGTATTGTCTACTGCTTCGCCACGTTTAGATTCTAGATTTTTATCTTCATTCGTTCTAGAATATTCTAATTTCGCTTTGATTTTTGCAAATTCTTCGTCAGTTACTGCTTCTGGATTAGCTACCGCCACTTTCTCTTCTTCTGTTGGCGTAACGATATCATATTTCTTAGCTTGTGCTTTTAGGACAACTCTGAATCCACCTGGATCTGTATTATAAGAACTTCCGTTTGCTACATTGACAATACTAGCATCATCTGTATCAGTAGCTGTTGCATAACGAGTACTAATCGGATACTCACCTTTTTCGTCTGTAGGGAATTTACTTGCATCTAGTCCTGGAGTTTCTTTAGTAAGCTTACCAGTGATTTTAATACTTGCCGGTGTCGCTGTTTCACTATCTATTTTTGTGAAAGTTGTATTAAATTCATTGTTGATAACATTCGGATTAGAA
Source organism: Streptococcus pseudopneumoniae (assembly GCF_001070815.1). Taxonomy (GTDB): domain Bacteria; phylum Bacillota; class Bacilli; order Lactobacillales; family Streptococcaceae; genus Streptococcus; species Streptococcus pseudopneumoniae_P. Next base: position 2,420 of record NZ_JVLX01000049.1, read on the forward strand.
GCATCTACTGGTGGTAAAGTTCTACTTCCACCTTGTAATAAAGTTGCCGATTTGACTTTCCCAGAATCATCATTAAATTTAATGTCGATATCGATATCTTCGTTCGCATATACGTAGACATCTTTTTTACCATCTACTGAGTATGGAATTGATACCGTTGGAGCTGGATTAGTACGTGCAAAATCAGTTAAAGGTTTTGTATCTGTAGAGCCATCTTTATATGTTACAACTAAATTGTTACCGTTTCTTTCAATTGTATCGACTCTTTCATCTCTATTAGTTAATACTTCACCACGTTTAGATTCTAATCTCTTATCTGGGTTTGTTTTAGAGTATTGAATTTCTACTCTTTTTTTAATTTCATTAAATTCTGCTTCTGTTACATTTGAAGCATCTGCTACTGGTAGCTTATCAGCTTGTGCAACTTCTTTAATATCATATTTTAAAGTTTGTGGTTTAAGCACTACATTAACCGCAGTTGGATCAGTTGCATCACGACCGTTTCCTCTCGCATCCGCACCATCTTTATCAATAGCTTTTACAAAACGCCATCCTAAAGCTATACCCGGTGGGTTTTCTCCTCTAGTTACTTCTTTTAATTTGGTTTCTGTAAATGTTCCTTCTGGTGCCGGAGTACCAGTATATGTTATTACTGCTGGGTTCTCTGCTGTTGCAGTTGTTTCAGAAGTAAATTTGTTCGCAGTAAATCCATATTGAGTATCTTGTTTATTTGTTTCTCCTGCTACGTCTTTAAAATCTTGGTTACTTCCTCTTTTTAACTCTGCACTTGCAATTTTACCGCTATCATCTTTGATTTTAATATCAAATGTATTAACTTCTGATGCATATACATATACTTCTTTTTTATCTGCTGCTGAGTCTGAGTATTCAATTTCTACCGTTGGTTTTTCATTTGTACGAGCAATATTTGAAAGTGGAGTTTCATCTGTTGAATCGTCAGTATATGTTACTACTACTTTTTTACTTGTAGTATCAACATCAATACGTTTCACTATTGAGTTTTGATTGTCTACGAGTTGTCCTTTTTTAGATTCTAATCTTGCATCTGTACTTGTTTTAGAATATTCAATCTTAATTTGATCTTTAATTTTTTGAATATCTGTAGCAGTTAAATTATCGATATCAGTAACACCGATTTTATTCCCATTTTCTGCTGGTTCTTGAATGTTGTATTTGTATGTTTGAGATTTAACAACTAGTTTGAAGTAACCGGCAGACCCTGAATTTCCTCCTGCCGTAATAGATCCTCCTGCTGCATCTTGAACTTGTAAATACCTATCTCCTAAAACTGCATGCTGATCCTCTTTTTTTGTATAAGCCGCAAGCCTTTTAAAAGTATCATTTGGCTTACCAGTAACACTAACCGTTGCTGGGCTTGGAGTATCACTTAAAATTTGGTGATAAGTCCAACCAAATCCATCTACCTCTTCTTTTGTCTCATTTCCCGAAGGTAATTTTTTAGCTTTTTTATCTGGATCTAGATATACGTTACCAGCAGCTTTAATGAATGCATTCCTAATAGCACCATCTGTTGAGTTTACAGTGATATTAACATTCGCATCTTCTTCGTTATAAAGATAAATTTCTTTTTTAGCATCATCAGAAAATTCCAAAGTATAACTGATATTCCCTACTGATTTAGTAGTTTCTGTACGTAACGCATTCTCTTTATCCATCGCTTTTCCGTTACGTGGATCGTTAGAACCTGTGTTTTCGATTGAGTTTGAGTCAGATTTTTTCTCTGTGTTTTCTGCTTGTTTACCTACAGTTTCTTTTCCGTTAGTAGTATCTACTGCTGGAGTTTCTTTTTTCTCTACAGGTTTGTTTTTTAATTTAGTATTAGCTGTAGTGACAAGTTTGTTGTAAGCTTTTGTAAGCTCGTCTTGACTTGTTGCATTCGCTAATGTAGTTTTTGCAGCCTCTAAATCTGCTTTTAATACTGCAACAGATTCATCTGTTTTATTAGCATAAGAACCGTTAGCAAGTTTTGCTTCGATTTCTTTAATGTAGCTCTCAAGTTTAGTTTTATCTAAAGCTGGAGTTGCAGGTTCTGCTGGCTTAGCAGTAGGCTCTTCTGCAATTGGTTGTGCTGCTGGAGTGCTTTCTGCTGGTTGTGCAACCTCCTTTTCGACCTGAGGTAGTTCAGCATTTTCATCAGGTCGTTCAGCTTTAAGCCCTGATTCGTCTTGCGGTTGAACAGCCGTCATATCAGCCGATACAGCTCCGTTCCCTAAGAACATGAAAAGAGCAGCAACGGCTACACTAGCTGCACCAAAGCTGTATTTACGAATAGAGTAGCGAGTCACCTTCTCACGGTGCAGACGTTCAACACGACTCATAGATGGTTTGTTTTCCATTATTTTCTCCTTTTGTGAGATTAATTGATTTGATTTCCACATGACACCTGCATACAGAAATCTACAATTTACATTGTAACTTATTTTTAATATATATGCAAATGATTTGAATTGAAATTTTCGCAAAAAAAAAAAAAGCATTTTGGGAAATTAAGGAATTTTCAGATAAATTCACTTTGTATGTTTTTTGTTTTTTATGAATAAATAATTCACATGTTTTTATAACAGCTTTGCTTTTGTTTTAATTGCATTCTCAAAGATAGCGCATTCATATAGGATTGGTAGAAAAATAAATAAGTTTGAAGGGTGAAACAAATTACTTTTGTACGGCATAAGAAAAAATTATTCGTAAAACATATGAACCAAAAATAAAACATGCTACCTCATTTCGGTAACATGTCATCACTTTCTACTTACAACAAGGCCTCGAACTCAGCGACTGACATACCTAGCTGTTGACTGGCAACTTCAGAAGTCAAAAGACCTTGGCTGACTAGATTTACTAAGCCTACTTTTAATCCCTCTTCGATACCCTCTGCTCGACCACGTTCTAAGCCCTTTTCTTCAGCTTGTTCCAAGGCATAGTCCTGTGCTAACAAGGCTTGTTCTTCGCGCATACGTAGTTGACTAAACATCTTCCTGTCCTCCTCGGACCAGCTCTTATAGTCTAGCAGTTGGTCTGCTTGGCTGATGGCTCGCTCAGGTTGCTGGGTAAAGGGTTTATTCCCGAAAAACTCCAACCACGGTTTGCGAATGCTATCTTTGCTGGTTTCTCTGTATTTTTTTAATTCCAAGAATGCCATCTTGACCAGATGATTTTCTTGACCATTATTTGTGATAGTCTTTCAATAGCGCCTCAAACTCAGCCACGGTCATGCCTAATTGCTCACTCGCAAATTCGGAAGTTAGAACATGTTGGCGTACTAAATCTAGAAAGGTAAAAATTTTCCCACGTTCTAAACCTTTTTCTTCAGCTTGTTCCAAAGCATAGTCTTGTGCTAACAATGCTTGTTCTTCGCACATACGTAGTTGACTAAACATCTTCCTGTCCTCCTCAGACCAGCTCTTGTAGTCTAGCAGTTGATCTGCTTGGCTGATGGCTCGCTCAGGTTCTTGGGTAAAGGGCTTATTCCCGAAAAACTCCAACCACGGTTTGCGAATGCTATCTTTGCTGGTTTCTCTATATTTTTTTAATTCCAAGAACGCCATCTTGACTAGATGGTTTTCCTGACCGTTGTTTGTAATTGTTAAAACCTCACCTGTCGTATCCTCTCGCATACTAAAGCTATGAAAAGCCAAGTCATCTGAGAAGTAGTTGCTATCTACGATTGCGATAGCGTATACTGGTGCAATGTGTTTGTAACTCTGGTGAGTATTTCCTTCTTGCTGGCGAATTTTTTCTAGGTTTTGATTGATCTGACTACATAGATAAGCCCATAGGCGATTGATGAAAAAATTCTGATGATGTACCTGAATCTCAATAATAACTTGCGTCCCATTATCCAACTCCGCCAAGACGTCTATACTAGTGTAGAAATTCTGCGCCGAGTAGGGCAGGGAAGGCAAGACATGAATGTTACTTCCCTCCAAAATGGTCACATTTTTGGCTGGTAAATCCAACATATCACGAATAAATTGACAAGTGATTTCTGGATTGCTAAAGATTTTCTTAGCAACCAAATCATTGGTCGGGCTGATACCCGGATGTCTTAAAATCATCCATTTCCTCCTTCTATTATACCATATTTTTAAATCTAATTTTGCTAGATTCGATGGTTCTATCTATTTATTCGAAAAGGAAATGAATTGTGAAGATATTTTATCTCGTTTCAACTAAAATATGAGCTTGATCAATCAGTTGTCCATCAACAGTCAGATTCAGATAGAAATCCAAGGTCTTATCAGCAGAAAAGTGCAGGGTTGGTATGCACAAATCTTTTTTGCTTTCCCCAGCTTGAAATTGAAGGAATTGAATCTCATCCTGATAGGCGACGCCATGAACACCTGTCCCCGGTTGAATCGAAATCTTAGCCTCCAAAGGAGTACTACTTTCGCTACGTTCAATCCTAAAATGAAGAGTCTCTCCCTTTGCTACAGCTAGACTTTTTTCTGCAAATGCTAGTCCCTGAACAGCTACTTTTTGTGATAACCTAGGAGTTTTATAGAGGGAAATCTTGGTCAATACAGGCATAGATTGTGCCTCTGTAATCATCACGCGTACCTTCTGTGACTCTACTAGCGGTCCTCGCAAGAGGCGCTTATGACCAACTGTAAAGCCCCTGCAGAATTCTTGCCAGACGCCATCCACTTCTACTTGCACATGAAAAGCAGCGATTCGTTGCCCCAACTTCAAATCTTCTCTTAACTCAAGCACATCGAAAGTTTTAGGTGCCCCTAAGTCGATTTCTAACTGGATTGGCAAGTCTGCATCGCTTGCCCAAGAGCTGGTCTCAAGGCCATCTGTCAGATGATGACAGTCAAAGTCTGCTGAAAGAGAAGGACCAGATACCTTGGCTCCAAGAGCCAAATCTTCCCCATAGAGTTCGTCACGGTAGGCAGAAAATTCATAGATACGCTTGATATCCTTATCATCAAAGAGGCCATCTTTATTAGGCGGGATATTGAGCAAAAGAGGGGTGCCTCTCCCTACCGAGTGGAAGTAGATTTCAACCAACTCCTCGAGAGATTTAGGATCCTGATCTTCATGGTAAAACCAACCCGGCCGGATGGAAACATCTGCCTCACCGATTGAAAAAATCGTACCTAAGGAATCTCCGTGCTGAAGATAGTCCAACTCTGCTTCTGTCCCTAGTTTGTCAGGATTCACCTTTTGCCACAATGGATCACCTGCATACCCTCGTTCATTGCCAATCCAGCGAATGCTGGTGTCTTCTGTTGAAAAGATCAAACAATCTCCCTGCAGCTCACGAATGGTCTCAAACCATTTCTCAAATTCATAATTGACCTTTTGAGCGCCCTCTCCTCTGGCACCATCCATCCAGACCTCAGCAAATTTCCCTCCATTTCCATAGGAAGGATTTGATAAAATCTCCTTCAGCTGTGCCAGATAATAGGCATTATAGTCCGCTTCTCGCTCCACATGATAGAGAGGACTGTGGGCATCCCAAAGCGATAGGTAGACCCCCATGTCCATATCAAACTCTGTGGCGGCTTGGGATACTTCAAGGAGCAAGTCCCCCTCTCCATTCCTCCAAGGACTGCTCTTGACCGAATAATCTGTGTGTGCTGTCGGATAGAGGACAAAGCCGTCGTGGTGCTTGACCACCAAAATCAACTTTTTAAAACCCGTTTCCTTGAGCACGCGAACCCACTCACGCGCATCTAACCTTGTCGGATTAAAGCGTTCAGGATCCTCCTGACCTGTCCCCCATTCCTGATCATAAAAGGTATTGGGGCCAAAATGGATAAAGGCTGCTAGTTCATCCTCTAAATACGCTAGCTGGGCCTGACTAGGCAAAGGGCCATGCGGTTTTATTTCTCTTACCATACTACTTCCTATCTACATTTTTCTTTACTTTTTTGGCATGTACCTGCAGTTCTGTTAGCGCTAGGGGACTGGTCAAGCCTTCAAATCGAAGACGAAGGGCATAAGTCTCCACCTTGTCAAATTCAAAACGAAGCTCTTCATCTTTGTCGCTTGACACTTTTCGGATGCCTGATACAGGGCGCCAATTCTCCTCTTGCTTGAGCAGAGAATCCTTGTCCAAATGGTTGGGAGTCCGAGGTAAAGTAGGCTCATTCCCTACATAATAATCAATAAAAGTAGGCTCCATCGCCACGTATTCTTTATTCTCAACATAATACAAGGTCAGGTTATCCACAAATCGCGGTTTTAAAATCCCTGCATCTCCAAACAGAATGCCCACGCTGGCTTGCTCTGACTTGGTAATCCAAGTATTGGCTGTCGATTTCTTTCGTGCAATAACCTTGTCATTGAGGTAAGATACTGGATGATTAGGCTCTGAGTGAGAAGCAAAGACCAGAGGCAGGTTGGATCCTGTCCACTGATTGGAAATAACTTCCCCATCTACACTAGCATCTGTCACATGAATGGTGACTGTTGCTGGCAACTCACAGCCCGCTACCTGCCCTGTGAGAACATATTCTCCTACCTGAGCATAGATTTGAGGATCGAGTTCATCCCAAGTCACCTTGGCCGTATCTCGTCTGCCATCTGATAAGACTAGCTTGACTCGGTCTGGTAAGTGTGGGGATTCCTTGACAAGCGTCCAAACCTTTTCAGGTTCAATAGCGCAAATCCCTTGAACACAAACCTGAGCCGAAGCCTTTAGATCCAGTCCCTCAAGCTGACCAGATACCGTAAATTCATGAAAGCTAGCCAAAGCTTCTTTAGGAATTTCCTCCCAGACAAGCTTGACTCGTTTTGCACCGCCTGACTCATAGTCCACCAAGACCGAGGACGGAAACTGTGGATAAGTCCCCTTAGCTGTATACAAGCGAAGTGGTCGTACAGAAACCGCCTGCCCTAGCGAGGTATTTTTTGCTATCTGCAAATGCAGTTGATAGGTTTTCCCTTGATAAATGGCGCGGATAGCCAAGTCGCCTGCAGACAAGCAATGAAGTACCCCCTGCTTGATAATGGCATAGGCACTACCACTCGTCTCCCAAATCACTTCACTATTCCCCACCTTGTTCACAGGGTTATCCACAGTTTGTGGATAAAGTCCAATAGATGGGGAATCCCCTTCTTGTAATCCTGCCTGCTTGTCCACTCGAATCTCAAATAAGCGCTTATTTTTCACTGGTTGGAAAGCCAAAGTCTCTCCCACTAGGAGATCAAAACTTACTGGCTCTAGCCCTCTAGCACTAGCTTTTACTCTCACTTGACCTGCCTGATCCAAGCTTTGAACTAAAACAACACCCCTGCCATGAAAGGCTTTCCTCTTAAAACGACCATTCTTCTGAGCCTGGTAACGTTCACGACTGGCCTGTCTGCCGTTATCCACACCCACAATGCGAGCAGAGCCCTCAATTTTAAAATGAAGCTGATTGGAAGCAGTCGGCACCCAATTTCCATCCTTGTCCAATACATCAAAATAGAAATAAAGAAGATCTTGCCCATCTGGCTCCAGTTTTGTTTTCTCGGCATGTAAGCCGATTTGGGCAGGCTTGCCTGCAGTCACCACCCTATCTTCTGCCACAATCTGACCTTGACGGTCATAGGCCACAGCATGCAATTCTCCTGGTTGATAAGCCAAGCGCCATTCGAGATAGAGTTGGTCAGAACCTTCTCCCTCTTGGTATTTCCGACCGTCTGAAGTCCATTTTTCCTGAAAAGTCTTCCTACCTTGAGATTTTCCATTGAGAAATAGCTCTACCGAACTAGCATTTGAATACACCCGAACAGGTATATCCCCATACTTATCCACAACTTGTTGATAACTCTTGTGGATTTCCCAATTCCAATGGGGCAGGATATGAACCATGGGATGCTGATTTAGGTCCAACCACTGACTTTGATAGAGATAATAGTCATTTTTAGGAATCCCTGCCGTGTCCACAATCCCAAAATAGGAACTCTTGACAGGCGTGTCATTTTGATTGTGCCAGGGAGTCGGCTCACCGATATAGTCCACTCCTGTCCAGATAAACTGACCCGCATAGTCTAGCCGATTTCGATCTGCTATCCAAGAAGCCGTCGCCGTCTTCCCCCAAGGAACTCTATCATTGCCATAGTCTGACTGTTCAAAATTCCGCACGCGGCGATTATCTCCAACCCATTCCTTAGCTGGACGAAAATAGCTATCACGTGTTCGGGTAGCCGATGAGGTTTCAGAGCCGTAAAGTCGCCACTTGGGATGTCTTTTGCGAATCGCATCAATATTATCTTCCGAGTAATTTAAGCCCACCACATCCAGAAAATTGGCTATCTTTTCATGACCTCCAGAACCATCGCCAAAGCGGAATTGATCCATTCCCATGGTCACAAAACGACTATCATCAACCTCCTTGACCCTTTCTAGCAAGCGTTTGATAGTCTTCAATGAATGAGCATCACCATTTGCTTCGCTGACTTCATTTCCCAAGGACCACATAAAAATCGCTGGATTGTTCTTGCCACGCTCAATCATAGTACGCAAATCATAATCTGACCAGAAATCGCCTGCTTTCGCTTCTGGATGAGTCGCTTCTTCCTCAAAAAAGCGACCATAATCATATTCTTTCTTACCTCCATACCAGGTATCAAAGGCTTCTTCTTGGATGAGTAGGCCCATTTTGGCAGCTAGATCCAGCAAAATACTACTAGCTGGATTATGCGTGATCCGAATCGCATTGACGCCCATTTCCTTCATCTGGCGCAAGCGTCTCTCGGCAGCTGACCTATTTTCCACAGCTCCCAGCGCTCCATAGTCATGGTGCAGACAAACCCCATGAATCTTCAACCAGCGACCATTTAGAAAGAAACCCTTATCCGCTTGCCAATCCATATAGCGGTAACCAAAGCTCTCCTCTCCTTCATCAACCAAAATGCCATTTTTGTAGATGCGAGTCTTCAACTGATAGAGATGAGGATGGTCAATATCCCAAAGCAAGGGTTGAAAAATTGATATGGCTTGTTGGAAAGAATATTTGTCCCCAGACTCAATCACTAGAGAGTCTGTCGCCTGCCAGTCTGACAGCTGTTGGCCATCATACCAGATACTCTGCTCCAAATACACCGACACGGACTGAGGTCCATCATTTGAAACCTTACTTGTAAGCTGAGTCTCCACCCATCTATCTCTTTGTTCCTTTAGCTTGGGACTTGCTATCTTAATCCCATACAAATCCAGATGAACTGCATCTGTAATCAACAATTTTACTTCTCGGTAAATACCGCTACCAGAGTACCAACGACTGCTAGGTTGCTGATTTTCCACAAAAACCGCAAGCTGGTTGGCCGTCCCATCATTTCTTAGATAAGGCGTGATATCATATGAAAAAGGTGTGTAGCCATTGGGATAATAGCCCAGTACTTGCCCGTTAATATATACTTGAGCATTCATGTAAACTCCATCAAAGAGCAAACGCACCGAAACAAGACTAGCATCTTCTTCCAAGTAAAATTGCGTCCGATACCAGGCCTGGCCCCCATTTAACTGACCACCCTCATTTTGCGCTGGCGAGTACTGGTCAAAATCATTGTAAATACTCCAGTCATGGGGCACTTGAATCGCCTGCCAATTTCCCCTCTGAAAATCCGGCGCCAAGGCCTCTTCTTTCCCCACCTCTTGGCTAAAAAACCAGTGATTTCGTAAAACTTCTTCTCTTCTCATACAATCATTCCTCTTTAAACGAATCGATTTACTTGACTATAGCACAAAACAAAAGCGCTTTCAAGTCTTCCTCCATCACTCCCTAAATACTCAGAAAAGATTCTATATTTTGTGGAAAAGTCTGAAAATCACTCCATGTTCATATAAACTGTCATTTTCAAGAAACAAGGTCATACTCTTCGAAAATCTCTTCAAACCACATCAGCGTTGCCTTAAAGTGCGTATAGTTACTGACTTCGTCAGTTTTATCTACAACCTCAAAACCATGTTTTGAGCTGACTTTGTCAGTTTTATCTGCAATCTCAAAGCTGTACTTTGAGCAACCTGCGGCTCGCTTCCTAGTTTGCTTTTTGATTTTCATTAAGTATCAAATCTGACAAAAACCAAAAAAAACACCCCTCTGAATATTCATTCCAGAGAGATGTTCCTTTGATCTTAGCTATTATAAATCGATTGTCTAAAGTCATCTGAATCTTTGAGATAAGCTTTATAAATCGCTTTTTTCAGTCTTTGAACGGGTGTTTCGATAAAGCTATAGGTGCGAGCAGTTGTTTTGCCTGCCTTAATCTGTTTCAACTCCTCTTGGACAGCTTTCTGCATCAAGTCACTTAACTTCTGACTTGTCAGCCTTACTTCCTGACCTTCATATTGGATTGTCAAAGGTTTCAATTGATTAAGCCTATCTACTCTTTCCTTGATCTGTGCTTTTTTGAACTCAGCATAGCTCTTACCATTCAAAACTTTATTGAAAATGTAAGTATCAGATAAAGGCTTGCTTTCAGCCTCTGCTGCTTGCTTGTATTGATTTGACACATAAGGAACAAATCCTTCATAATAGCCCAAAGCAGCCATCAATTCAAAGGCTTGTTTTCTAAAGGTGATATCTCCACTCATACCAGAGTCATTTTGACTAACACCATAAATGGTATCAAACATATCCACGTTATAATAACCATTTGCTGCAATTTTACCTTTATCTGAAAAACCAGCAATGATATAACGATTAACCAGGATATGATTGTCAATCAAACTATCAATATCTGTCAATTTTTTGGCATCTTCTAAGGTCAGAGCTTGAATTTCCTCACTCTTATGAGTTGGTTTAACCGCTGTATTGCGGTAATCTACCCAAGTTCTAGTTCCAGTTGAAGGAATCGGCATTATTTTTTTGAAATAACTCATCTTGTCTTCTGCAGATAAGCCTTTACTTGCCTCTGCTTCTAGGTAATCTAGAGTATAAAGGACATCAAAACTTCCCTTCATGTAAGATTGCAAATCTTCTGCCGTTTTAAATCGATCAGGTGTTTTATTGTAAAATCCATTCTTATCACTCTCATCATATACAAAGTTGAGATTGAAGTAAGTATCCTTTTCTGGATTATAGGAGTTTTCAAAAATACCACGCGCATAAAACTCTGCTCCTGTACCATCTCGACGACCATGATTATTAAACAAGACCGTTCTATCTAGTAAGTGCGTCATTTCATGAGAATAAGTCGCTGAACCTCTATCATCCAGAACCCTATCTATAAAGTAACGGACACCTAATCCGTTAGCCTCAGCTCCCACCTTACTTACTGGAGAATAGTAATTCATAGGAGTCATAAATTGGTCGACTCCCTTATCAGCTCCATTACCAGTAGCTGGTGACCAAGTGCTATCAATCTGTGCATTCGGATTACTTGTATATTTCTTCATCGTATCAATAATCAAGCGATTTGTCAGCAACTTATCACGATTTTCTGGTTTTGTTATACGATAAAGAGTATCAACATAGTTGGCTTGTTGTACAGCCGCTTTTTCAATTAAAGACTTGACCCTAGCAAGCTCAGCCTGATACTTAGTTGGATTAGACTGGGCAAGAGAAGTATCTATATAGGAACCAATATTACCGTAAGTAATCGTCGCCATATTACTAATCACGTAAACATGTGGTTCTTTCACATTCAAAAGTCCCAAAATAGCAGCCATATTAGCCTCTTGTTTACGAGGATCCTTTTCCCCAGCTGTCAACTTGCTATATAGCCCGACATGCGCTGAAGGATTTTCCTTAGATGGTTTTTCAACAATCATAGCTTGGCTAGATTTTTTAAGCCAGGTATCCGCATCATCTGACGTAAAGAGTTGGCGATTGCTGTCTAAAAATTCCTTCAAGCTAGCCTTACCTGTAATAGTAGATAAGTATTTTGTAAATGTTTGAGGACTATTGGTCAATTTCATCTCTTCATAAGACATGGATCCTAATTTTTTCAAACTATCCAAGGCTGTCATTGTCTTATTGCCAAATGAACTTGGATTAAAGGCCAGAATATCACGAATATTCGTGTCCCCAAATTGAATATTATAAAAACGATTGATATAAGACAGTCCCAACAAAATCTGCTCTTTGTATTGCTCCAGCTCTTGTTTGACCTTACTGCGATTTTCAGGGGTATCTCCTATAATTCCCAAAGTATGTGAGGCAATCTTTTTGAAACTTGACTCAGCTTGCGTCTTCGTCTGATCAAAGCTTTCTTGAATTGACAGTTTTTGAAGATACTCTGTCCGCAACATATCTTTGACCTCTTGGTCAGTGATATTTGGGTGTGTTTTTCTGAGCAAGATTTTACGCATGGTAATATCTCGAGGATCATAGGTAGGCTCTAACTGTGCTTTTAATTTACTGTCATTTAAGAAATCTACTGACCTCGCGCTTGTAGTAAGAGCAGACACATCCACAGCATCTTCTCTCTCACTATTGACTGGAAGGATGTGTGGTTTATCCTCCTGACTACCAACTAAAATAACTCTCGATTTCATTGGTTTTGTTATTTGACTCACTTCTTGAGGATTAACCAATTCACCAGTTTGTTCATTGATAGCGTAAGTTCTGGTAAGTGTATTCTCACCAACTTCTCCTTCAGAGGCTACCTTTTCTATGTTTTTAGCAAGTGAAGAATCATCTCTCCGCTCCTCAGTAACAGCAATCGGTTGAATTACTTTTTCCACATTACCAACTTGAATCACTTTATCGACTGCTGGATTTACTTGTCTAGTAGTGTCAGATACCGTCACCTGACCTGTTGACTTATCTAGTTGATAAGTCGTCCTAGTTTCCACCGAACCATCACGCCCTACAACCGCTACTTCCTGTCGTCTGAACTCCAAAGCAGGATTCATCTGGTAGATCGTTTTATGAGATAGGACAGTAGTTTCTACACTCGGTTTAGTTCCAACTTCTACAACTTGATCAACCTTGTTATCTACTATTTTGACAGTTTTATTCTCAGAAATATTTCCACTTGCTTGATCTTTAGTATAGGTAGTAGTAACTTGTTCTTGTCCCTCAACACCCGGAATTTTTACTCTTGTAACACCGTGGTCTAGTGCCTCATTCTTTTCATAAATGGTTTCATAAGGAACAGCTTTGGTCTCTACTTTGGTCTGAGGAAGTTGAGTGTCTTCTTTATACTCTGGGAGAGCATCCTGTATCTCCGGCTCACCGGAAACGCCTCCCTCATAAGATGGAAGGGACGGCTCCACCAAGGACTCACCGGAAACGCCTCCCTCATAAGATGGAAGGGACGGCTCCACCAAGGATTCACCGGAAACGCCTCCCTCATAAGACGGAAGAGACGGCTCTACCAAGGATTCACCGGAAACGCCTCCCTCATAAGACGGAAGAGACGGCTCTACCAAGGATTCACCGGAAACGCCTCCCTCATAAGACGGAAGAGACGGCTCTACCAAGGATTCACCGGAAACGCCTCCCTCATAAGACGGAAGAGACGGCTCTACCAAGGATTCACCGGAAACGCCTCCCTCATAAGACGGAAGAGACGGCTCTACCAAGGATTCACCGGAAACACCACCTTCATAAGATGGAAGAGATGGTTCTACCAAGGACTCACCGGAAACACCGCCCTCATAAGACGGAAGAGACGGCTCTACCAAGGACTCACCGGAAACACCACCTTCATAAGATGGAAGGGACGGTTCCACCAAGGATTCACCTGAGACGCCACCTTCATAAGATGGAAGAGGTGGTTGGACTTCTGGGGCTGTACTTATACCATTTTCTTGAGGTTCCTTCTCTTTTGTCCCTACCAGAATCACCTGAGTAACTGGTTCACGAAGCACTTCTCTCCCTACTTCATTTCGCGTAACAATACCATCGATAACCCTTACTTCTGTTAAGATTCGTTCTTGTCCCTTGGCACCTTCTATAGAAATTCTTTTTTCTCCCTTAGCCAGAGTTGGGTCAGACTGCAATTGAGTTTCAAACTCTATCTCCCCTACCCTAACTTCCAGTTCTGGCTTGTCTTCAATAACAGTTTTCATTCCTTCATCTGGTACTTTTTTAGACTCAATACTCATACTTTTTTCAGGAGTTGGATTTAGAACGGGCTCAACTGCGTAGGTCGGTTGAGGAGATTGCACAAGATCTTCAGTCGAGCTAAAATGAGATGCAGTCTGTTGTACAATCTTCTTAGACTGAAATTCTGAACTTTCCTCCTTTTGAGATAATGCTGGCGATTCTACCTTATCAACAGAAAGTTCCTTGCTAGCACTATCTCTTACCAAATAATATCCCGTAAATTCATATCCTTGGACTATTTCAGGACTTGGTAGAAACTGACCTTCTACTCTCTTAACAAGGGCTGGTTGCAATTCTACCAGATTTTCAAAAGCAGAGATGGATGCTCCCCAGCCACCAACAGCAAAGACGGTCACAAGGAAGTAAGACGCTCCCTTTTTTCTCTTGATTAAAGTGAAGGAAAGCAATAATAATCCTGCTCCCAAGACAAACATCCCATCATTAGAAAACAGACCTGTTTCTGGTAATCTTGTAGCCAATTTTCGATAGACAAAATAATATTCTTTTCCTTCTTTTACCTCAATCTTATTTTCTTCAAACCATTGTAACTCAGATTTCAGCTTTTCAGATAAATCCTGCTCATCCAAATAATGACTTGAAATTAGTGTTGAACTCGTTTCTGTAGCCTGTACGGGTTGAGCTCCCATACCAGCAAAAAATAAACTCGTTCCTAGCAAGACCGAACAAGCTCCTATTGTATATTTCCTCAAAGAAAAACGCTGCTTTCTCTCAAATTGAAATTCTTTCATCCCATATCCTATCCATTCATTATTATTGTATATTTAGTATATCAGAAATAGTTTGTATTCACAAATCTTTCTAGTTATTCCCTTATCATTCCAAGTTAATGGGGACAACATACAATAATTTTTATTTAAATGTATATCAATGCTCTTTGTTTTTCTTAACAAATGCAATGCAAAAAGAGCCTGTTGCCAAGCTCTTTAGTCTATTATTTCTTCTCAGCACGGAGGGCTGACAAGATTTGTGTACGGATATCATCCACACCATTTGGCGTATTTGGTAAAAAGATAGTTTGATTTCCTTTAGAAGCAAAGGTATTCAAGGTATCCAAATACTGGTTGGTCAAGAGGATGGACATGATTTGTTCTTCTGTCATGCCAACATTGGCTTCCTTGAGTTCGGTGATAGACTCTGCCAATCCATCCACAATCGCCTTACGCTGTTGGGCAATCCCCACACCATGAAGGCGGTCTTTTTCTGCTTCGGCTTCAGCTGCAGTGACAATTTTAATCTTGTCAGCTTCCGCCAATTCTTGCGCTGCGACCCGCTTACGTTGCGCCGCATTGATTTCATTCATGGATTGCTTAACTTCTGCATCAGGTTCGACCTTGGTAATCAAAGTTTTCACAATAATGTAGCCGTAAGTTGTCATTTCTTCCGCCACTTGGTGCTGGACTTCAAGGGCAATCTCATCTTTTTTCTCAAACAATTCATCCAAGGTTAATTTGGGAACAGAAGAGCGAAGGGCGTCTTCAATATAAGATTTAATCTGAGATTCTGGACGCATGAGTTTATAGTAGGCATCTGTTACGCTCTGCTCATTGACACGGTACTGGGTTGCCACATTCATCATAACGAACACATTGTCCTTGGTCTTAGTCTCAACCACAATATCGCTTTGCAGCAAGCGTAACTGAATCCGCGCTGCAATCGAGTCAATCCCAAAAGGCAAGCGAATGTGAATACCGCTATTGGCAACCTTTTGGTATTTCCCAAAGCGTTCAATAATCGCCACCGACTGCTGACGAACCACATAAACTGTACTTAGTGTGACTATCACCAATAGGAGCACACAAACCACCACAAAAATCATCAAAAATGTTGCCATTATCGTGACCTCCATCATTATTTTTCCTGTATTATAGCACATTTAAAGAAGGCTGTGCAGTTTTTACTGCGATTTTTCCTGAAATGTCAATAATTAGAGGTGAATTGTCACATTGTCGTCTAATACCTAACTAAAACAACTCTTTATAAAAAGCAATCGTTTCTTTTTCATTACATTAACTTCTATAGAATCTTCATCCATAGTCAGGGAATAACTTGCCTTAACTTTTCCCTCGTGCTATACTAGTGATTGAAATTAATGAACAGGAGATATTTCATGAAAACAGCAAAAACTACTGTTACAATCCTTTCTGCACTTGCTTCTGTCGTCTTATTGGCTAGTTGTGCAACAAAGTCTACAGAAACACAGACAAACAATAATAGCTCATCTGATAATCAAATTACAATGACATATGACCAATTACGGTCAAGAGAAAACACTATGTCAACCCTTTGGTATCAAAAATCAGCTGAAACTAAAGCTTTATACATACAGGGTTATAACGTTGCAACAAATCACCTAAAGGAATTGCTCAAAACAGAATCAGACAAACCTTACTCTATCGTTTTAGACTTGGATGAAACTGTCCTAGATAATAGCCCTTATCAAGTACAAAATGTCAAAGATGGTACAGCATTCACACCCGAAAATTGGGATGTTTGGGTTCAAAAAGCTTCAGCAAAAGCCGTCCCAGGTGCCAAGGATTTTCTTCAGTTTGCTGATCAAAACGGTGTCCAAATCTACTATATTTCTGACCGCTCAGCTAATCAAGTAGATGCTACCATTAAAAATCTTGAAAGTGAAGGAATTCCTGTTCAAGGACGTGATCATCTCATGTTCTTAGAAAGTGGTGTAAAATCCAAAGAAGGTCGTCGCCAAAAAGTTCAAGAAAAAACAAATCTTATCTTATTGTTTGGTGATAACCTCGTAGACTTTGCAGATTTTTCTAAGACTTCTGAATCTGACCGTGATAAACAACTTGAAGAATTGCAAAAAGAATTCGGTGAAAAATTCATCATCTTCCCAAATCCAATGTACGGATCATGGGAGTCAGCTGTATACGCTGGTAACAAACTAGATGCTAAAGGTCAAGTAGAAGAACGCCAAAAAGCCTTGCAAGGTTTTGATAAATAAAACAAATAAGCTGATTCTACATAAAATTAGGCTAACTTACAATCTTCAAAAAGTGGATAGGAAGGAATTCTGATAATCAGAAAACTTTCCTATCCACTTTTATAATTGATATAACATCAAGATTTTATACATCTGATACTATACGTTTTCTGATTTTAAAGACTTTTTGCCTATCCCCGATATTTCAAAAACTAAGCAAGGTTGATGATCCAAATTTAATGTGGTATACTATTTTTGTCATCGGTTACCGATTACGTTCCTTACAGTTCGTGAGAGGAGGTGAAACTAATGAGCCTTATCATAGAGCTCGCTCTTACTATTATAGCGGACGTCATAGCAGGAATTATCTTGTATTTCGTCTGCAGATGGCTAGATAGTAAGGAGTAGACCGAGTGACTAGCCTATCAACACCCGTTAAATCGCTAAGATACGTCAAAAAAGCCCTTAACTACGGCCATAGTTAGGGGCTTTGGTGTTCTAATGAACCTTATCAACTAACTACATTTTAGCATATAAAGCTCGATATTTCAAGAGTTTTATTATTTTTTTAAAGTGCCTTAGGTATCTGAAAGATCTATAATGAAGTTTGCCATCTATTACCCAAAAACCGACTAGCTCTTATGAACTGAACTAGTCGATTTTTCATCAATGCGCCAACATTTCTTGGGCGATTTCTTGTCCAGATAGGTTATCTGGGTAGTAGGTTGGCCAGTTGTCCATTTCTTCAAAGAGGGCTTCTTGGCTTGTGCCTCCAAAGAAGATATGGAAATGTTCTGCCTTAACTGGGGCGATATTGTGGTCACTAAACTGAACATACTTGAATTGTCCAGCGTCAGCATCTGTGGCTTCAAAGAGGAAACGCACGCCACGATTGCCTTTCTTGTAAGTTAAGATTTTCTTTCCAACATACTTGTAGGTGAATTTCTTACTTTGTCCACCTTGAACAAATTCCATAGTGTTATCAGTAATGTTGATCTTAGTGACATCTGTCTGATAGCCTTTTGTATAGTAGGCCTTGTACTCAGCCTGAGTCATCTTACCAGTCAACTTAGCCTTGTAGTCAAAGACTTGGTCAAAAGTACCATCTTCAAGGAAAGGATAAACTGATTGCCAATTACCTGCATAGTCACTCAAGGTGCGGTCCTTGACATCTGCATCCTCAAAGTAACCATTTTGAACTGTCTTGGTATCCTCCGCCTTTTCAGGCTCGATTGCTGGGCCTTCTTGGTCTGTTGTTTGTTTCAAAGCCTTGAGGTTTTTCTCCATGATTGAGATGTAATTTTCTCCAGCCTTAGTGTCCTCTTCTGTCAGACTTTCTAAAGGATTAAGGACATCTGTTTTGACACCTGCTTCTTTTGAAAGTGTGTTAGCAAGGGCTTGTGAAGCATTTTCCTCAAAGTAGATATAGGTAATTTTATTTTTCTTGACGTACTCTGTCAATTCTGCCAGACGTGCAGCTGATGGTTCTGCATCTGGAGAGAGACCTGAGATTGCGACTTGTTTAAGTCCATAGTCCAAGGCAAGGTAGTTAAAGGCTGCGTGCTGAGTCACAAAGCTCTTTTGTTTGGCTTGAGACAAGCCTTCTGCATAAGCCTTATCCAAGGTTTGCAATTTTTCGATATAGGCAGCTGCGTTCTTTTCAAAGGTCTCTTTTTTATCAGGATAATCTGATGATAAGCTATCACGGATGTGCTCTACTAGTTTAATGGCACGGACTGGTGACAACCAAACATGGGGGTCAAACTCATGGTGATGGCCTTCTTCGCCATGGTCATGGTCTCCCTCTTCTTCCTCTCCACCTGGCAAAAGCAACATATCGCCTGTCGCCTTGATGGTTTTGACCTTTTTCTTATCCAAGGTATCTAGCAATTTAGGGACCCATGTTTCCATATTTTCATTTTCATAAACGAAAGTATCTGCGTCTTGGATTTTGGCAACTGCCTTGGCAGAGGGTTCGTATTCATGAGGTTCTGTACCAGCACCGATTAGGAGTTCCACATTAGCCGTATCTCCTGCGACTTGCTTGGTAAATTCATAGACAGGGTAAAAGGTTGTCACAATATTTAGTTTACCATCTGCCTGCTTTTGATTGGAACAAGCCACTAAAAACAAGGCACATAGACTGACTAGCAATAAGCTAATTTTTTTCACGTTCGTCTCCTATTTGATAAAACGTCTTACTAAGCTGATTAGTATAAAGACAGTTACAAAAATAATGGTAATACTTGCACTTGCAGGTGTTTCTGCATAGTAGGAAATGTAAAGTCCTGCCACCATTCCCAAAAATCCAATAGCACTGGCAAGCAGCATAACCGATTTAAAGTTTTTACCCAGACGCAGGGCAATACTAGCTGGCAAGACCATAATGGTCGACACCAAAAGAGCTCCTGCTGCAGGAATCATAAGGGCAATGGCCACCCCTGTCACCATGTTAAAAAGAATAGACATGGTACGAACAGGCAAGCCATCCACAAAGGCCGTATCCTCATCAAAGGTCAAGATATACATCGGACGAAGGAAGAGGAAAGTCAAAATCAGAACAACCGCCGCAATGACAAAGAGGGAAATGACCTGCTCTTCACTGATAGTCACAATCGAACCAAAAAGGTACTGGTCCAAACTCATAGAACTAGAGCTTTTACCCTTGCTCATGACAATCAGAGAAACAGCCAAACCTGTCGACATGAGGATAGCTGTCCCGATTTCCATAAAGCTCTTGTAAACCGTACGGAGATACTCCAAAAAGACCGCCGCAATCAAGACAATGGCAATAGTGGAAATAGTCGGAGAAATCCCCAAAACCAGACCAAAAGCTACACCCGAAAGCGAGACGTGGCTGAGGGTATCACTCATCAAACTCTGACGACGCAAGATAAGGAAGGTTCCAAGAACTGGCGAGAAAAGACTCATGGCAATAACCGCCAAAAAGGCACGCTGCATAAAGTCATAAGATAATAAACTAAGCATGTCCCACCTCCTGATCATTCTCATGAACGTTGAAACAACGCCATGGCGAGTCTTGGTTACGGACCAGATGAATATTGCGGTCCGCATAGTCCTTAACTTCTTCAGGGTCATGGGTAATCATCAAAACAGCCTTGCCATGATGATGGGCGCTGTGGTGCATGAGTTCGTAAAATTCATTTTTACTTCCTGCATCCATCCCCGTTGTTGGCTCATCTAGGATAAACACATCAGGGTCAGAAGCAAACATACGCGCAATCACCGCTCGCTGCTTTTGTCCCCCAGATAGAGAGCCCAAGCGTTTGTCTCGGTGTTCCCACATACCAACTGAGTCCAAACTAGCCTTGATATGCTCCTCATCATGAGCATTCAAACGACGGAACCAACCTTTTCGCGGGTAGCGACCCGACTTGACAAATTCATAAACCGTACTTGGAAAACCAGCATTAAAACTGGCGATTTGCTGGGGAAGATAGGCTATTCTCAATTTCTTGCCTTGCGTATTTGTCTTTGAAATGGTCACCTTACCAATGCGTGGCTGGAGGATCCCAAGACTGGCCTTGATGAGTGTCGTCTTAGCTGCCCCATTTTCTCCCGTCAAGGTAACAAATTCCCCACTATCAACACTATAATTGATATGTTCAAGAACAGGCTCCTTATCATAATAGAAGGATAAATCCTCTACCGTAATATATCTCATTATTTGATTTCTCCTACTAAAGCAGTCAAAAACCGCTGAATCACTTTTTGTTCATTTGGAGTAAACTGAGTCGCCACTTGTTCATAGGTTAAAAGTGTATGCTCATGGTGATGATGGTGCTCCTCAGCGATTGGACGAGCCAGATCAGTCAATTGATAAAAAATCACACGCGCATCCTTAGGATCTTTAGATGTCTCCAACATCCCTTCCTTGACCAAAGACTTAATGGCCTTGGTAACTGCTGCCTGACTGACATTGAGGCGACGAGCCAATTCTGAATTGGTTAAAGATTCCTCTGACAAAAGCATGAGGATATGCTCCTGAGTATTGGTCAGAGCTACCTCGCTAGTACAATGACCTATTAGGATTTCATGTTGGTTTTCCGCCTGTAAAATCACCTCATTCAAAAAGGCATCGATATCCTTCGCTAGCTGTCTCATATCTGACTCCTTTCCTTCTAGATTTCTCCATTTTTAAGAGAAAAATACTATTCTTTGGAATTTTATTTACCAGTTAATTATATCACAAGCAAAAAAAGAGTCAAGAAAAAACGTGAAAACCAGTTTCATTCTTGAACTCTTCCATACTATTATCTATTGAAATTCCTTGATATCTCCATCATAAGTCGCCCAATCTTTGCTGAAAAAGCGCTCATTCAGATGGTAAGTCGGAGCAGGTGTGGGATTGGATAGGAAAGGATCAACAGCCTTGTCAAAAGCCAACCAACCCAACCAACCAATATGAATTGTATCTTTTACAAAATAAGGTTCAGCACCATTTTTTGAAAAATCTGCTATATTGGTAAAACCTTGGCTTTCTAACTGGTGACGAATCTTTTCAACTGCGTGTTGATACATATCTTGATTTAATCCTGTATAATCCATCCATTTTTTATTAACAGGTTGAATCACAAACAATACATTCACTTTTGAATTCGCAAATTGATTCAAGACTAATTGCAAGTCATTATATTCGGAGGATTTTAGAAAATTATAATTTTTCTGATAATCCTTCCACTTTTTTAAATCTTTCTTTACTTGCGTATCATAGAAATGATTTTCCATCCCCATATCATTATTCGTGGTATTTGCTTCAGCATCTTTTACAGCAATTTCTCTCAATTCATCGTAGGAAAACTTATCTGGTAAGTCTTTTAGATACTTCTCCACGCGATCTCTATATTTTTCTCCATCATTCACTGACAATTGTCCAAATAGAAATGATTGTTTTTGGTTGAATCGTGCCAATGTATCTATGAGTGTCTTATCTATTTCTGAAAGTCGCTCACCCTCGGTTATTTTTTTGACTATATCTCCCAATACTACATTAGGATACTTTTTCATTAAACGCGTAACGGCGTAACGACTTGAAAGATCTCCAGACTGATTTTCCAAAAAAGCGCCCAATTGATCCGTGTTAAAATACCTACGAAAAACTGCAGGTTCATACTCCGTTTCTGTGAACCACTGAGGAGAAATAACAAAAACAGCTTGTTTATTTTCTAGCTCTGGCAATATTTGCTGCATACCAAAGTACTGATTCAAAGAAGCTGCTCCTGCTTGTCCTAAAAAATAGGGTCTATACGAACGATTGTATTTCTCCGCTAAAACAGCTGGATGCATACTATCAAATCGAATCCACTCACTAGAACCAAAAAAGGGAATGAATCGTAGACTTGGGTCCGAAAGAGCTCTCACTTTCTGAAATCTTTCTCTAAAACTTTGTGTACTAATCGCTGCTGCATATCGTTTTTCTTCTGATAAATTATAACTTTTACTAGTAGGATAGAAGAAAATGAGCAGAAAAACCAACAAACCAGCTATCAAGACCGGTCCGAAGATCATCCATAAGCGTTTAAGCATTTTGTAGCTCCACAATACCAGCTATGATTTTATTGGCTGTATTCCAGTCGTCACGACCAAACTCTGTTACAGGGACACGAATGTCAAAACGGTTTTCAATCTCCACAATCAATTCAACCGTTCCCATACTATCCAAGACACCTGCGTCAAAAAGATCTTCATCCATCATGTCAGAAACATCTTCCATAAACAACTCATCAATAATTTCGATAACTTCTGATTTGATATCCATATTTTATTTCCTTTTATTTTTTAAACCATAAATCATTCAAAAATCCAGAAAAGATTAAGAATGACAGCATGACGACATGGAAGGTGACAACCATGCCAAGCAACTGAATCCAGCGATTCTCAGGTAGAGCAGGCTTCCCTGATTTTTTCCGCTCCTTATTGAGCGTTTTTTTCTTGCGAATCCAAGCGTCATTGATAACCAGTCCAATCCCATGAAAGAGTCCATAGGCGATATAGTACCAGGTCACACCGTGCCAAAATCCCATAATCAGCATATTTACAATATAGGCCACGCTTGAGGTTACATTGCGATTCTTAAAGACCTTCTTTCTGGTCAACACCATCACCATTCGCATAAAGACAAAGTCACGGAACCAGAAAGAGAGACTCATGTGCCAACGATTCCAAAACTCTTTTAAATCCCTTGATAAAAAGGGCTTGTTAAAGTTGATGGGGCTACGGATTCCCATCAAATTTGAAATGGCCAAGGCAAACATAGAGTAACCTGCAAAGTCAAAGAAGAGCTCCATACCAAAGGTATACATAACCGCTAAAGCATAGGGGTTAAAGAAGCCACCTGACTGCAGGGCTAGATTCTTCAGAGGAGGTAGTAAAGTTTCTCCTAAAACATGAGCTAGGATAAACTTGTACAAAAATCCCCACATAATATAGCGAACAGATTCATCCAGCATATCCATCAACTCATCCCGCTCAGGAATGGTCTGATAATTTTCATTAAAACGCTTAAAGCGATCGATTGGACCACTTGAAAAAGTCGGCATGAAGAGAAGAAAACGGAGGAATTCCCAGAGGGTAAAATCCTTAATCACTCCATCTCTCAGCTCGATGATAATCCCAACCGAACGAAAGGTCAGATAAGAAATACCCAAGAACCCAAGCAAAGACTGCGTTCCATTGATAGCTGGCTGCACCTTGACAAAGATAATCGGAAGGAGGGATAGAAAGCTAACTAGGTAGAAGACCCACTTGCCATCCTTGCTTTTTCGATAATGCTTGTAGAAAAGCAGGAGCAATATTTCCCAGCAAAGGTAAATACCCAAGGCAGCCAACTGATTGGTCTTCCCACCTACCAACATGGTGACGATAAAGAAAAGACTAACCAGTACTTCATACCAGGCAAAGCGTTTCTTGAAAAAGAGACCGATAAAGATGGGCAAGGTTGCAGCAATCACATAGACAAAATACTGAGGATTGCCGTATGGCTCTAAATGAGGAAGCTGTTGAAAGAACTCCATCATCTCTTATTCACCTCGTTAATCAATCCTTTGATGTCAATCTTTCCATTTGGAGTCAGTGGCAAACTGTCTCGATAAAGGAATTTAGATGGCATCATGTAGGACATCATGATATCTGTTAAATCTTCCTTGATAGCCTTGGTAATATCAATATCTCGCTCAAACTGCTCACGAACACCGTCTTTCAAGATGACATAAGCCAATAGATTTTGCACCTTGTGGTCTTTATTATAACGTGGCACAGCTACAGCAGACTCGATAAAGCGAGACTTATTGAGGTTTTGAGAGACATCTTCTAACTCAATGCGGTAACCGTTGAACTTAATCTGGAAGTCCATGCGTCCGCCGTAGAGAAGTAAGCCTTCATCTGTCATAGTTCCCACATCTCCTGTATGGTAGGCTGGTAGACCTTCAAACTCAAAGAAGGCTTCTGCCGTTTTTTCAGGATTGTTCATATAACCTTTTGAAACAGCTGGTCCAGAAACAATGATTTCTCCCTGTTCGCCATTTGGCAATTTATTGCCGTTCTCATCAATAATAAAGGTTGGAGAATCAGCTTTGGTATAGCCGATTGGTAGGCGTTTGAGAGTCGCTAGCATCTCGTCTGTCACGGCAACAGCTGATAGAGCTACTGTCGCTTCTGTTGGACCATAGGCATTGATAATACGGGCATGTGGGAAACGTTCGCGCAGTTTTTGAGCCGTTTTGACTGTCAATTCTTCACCATCAAAGTAGAAATGCGTAATTCCAGGCATTTTCTCGCTATTAAAGTCTTCTGACAACATGGCCATATCCGCAAAAGAAGGGGTTGATGTCCAGATAGCGATTGGCAATGAAAAGATGGTCGCAAAGAGTTGCTTAAAGTCCTGAGTAATAGCTGAAGGAAGAGCGAAGAGCGTACCACCCAGTGCCAAGGTCGGCGCCCAGTACATGACAGACAGATCAAAAGAATAAGGTGGCTGAGCCAGCATTTGCGGACGACTTGGCGTCGCAAATTCCTTGTCCGTAATCATCCAGTTGGTAAAGCTGAGGAGGTTATCATGGGAAATCTGCACTCCCTTAGGCTTACCAGTCGTACCAGACGTAAAGATAATGTAGTAGTTATCATCACCCTTGACTGGATGCGTAATCTCATAACTAGTCCCTTGAGCAAAGGCTTCTTGAACCTGAGCTAGAGTCATCATTGGCGTAGAAACCTGTTCCAATGGAAAGTCTGAGATAGCAATAATCAAGCTTGGCTCTGCTACTTCTAAAATAGCCGAAACTCGCTCCAAAGCCGAATGGCTGTCAATGGGAATGTAGGCATGGCCTGACTTAGTCAGAGCAACAAAAGTTGCCAACATTTCATACTCTTGGCCTCCAAAAACAACCACAGGAGACTTCTCTGGTAAATCCAGTTGGTCAATAGCTGCAGCCAAACTATCCGAATCAGCCTTTAAATCTCCATAAGTGTGTTCCTGTCCCAAAACATTGTAAACAGGATAGCTAGGCTGGGTCTGAGCAAAATGCTCAATGGTTTCAATCATATCTACTATTGGTTTATTTGACACAATAGGGATTCTCCTTCAAGTTAAAATTCATTATAGATAAAGCTTCCTTGACCCTGACCAAGATAGCTAAAGAAGTAAAGTAGCCCTAGAAAGATAAGAAAATATAAGGCTGTTCGACCAAGAAAGAGGTACAATTCTTTTCTCTGTTTCATCAAGAAAAACCATTCATTTCTGTAATTTTTGCTAAATAAGATGAACTCTTACTATAGTATTTTTCTACCATTGTACCACTTTATAGGGTAATTTTTCAATTGTTTACCGTACATTTTCACTAGATTTCAGCTTATTTTAAGGATTATGCGGTTTTTCTATGTATATTTTAAATAGAGTGAGGCTGGACAAAAACTCAATTTCAGTAGAAAATGAAGTAAATCTTCCTATAATAAAACACACAATATCAAGTTTTTTCAACACCCGATACTATGCGCTTTTCTAATTTTTCAAGACTTTTTAACTAGTCTCTCACCTAAAATAGTCTCGTCTGATATAAATTAAAATAGCCTCTATCATCAGACAAATGGCTGATATCCAAAAACTGATGCTAATACCAAAATTCTCAGTAATATAGCTCATTAGCAAAACAAATACTGAAAATGCTAATGTCGAAATCACTTCAAGAACGGAATAGACATTAACCAAATGATTTTCCTCTACTGTTTCCTGAAGAAATACACTTTCAGGAACTTCTTTTAGCTGCGATAACATCCCAACTAGAGCTGAAAATACTAAAAACATCTGTGCATTTGGAAAATATAGAATAGTCAGTGTCGCTATTGCCATGGCTACAAGAGGAAAAAGAATACTTTCCCATTTAGCAGCAAGGAACTTTTCAGATAACCTAAAAGCAATTAAGCCACTAATTATAATACCAATAGAGTATGCTGTATTAGAATATCCCCAGTAACTTTCCGTTTCATTTAATAACTCAGTTACAAAGACAAGTATGATAGACGAAACCCAAATCGTATTTGAAAAAATTTCCAATAAATTTGCTGATACAAAAAGTCTTAATCTAGGAACTCTAGCAACTAACTTCCAACCTTTGAGCAAAATTTCAAGATTAGTTTCTGACTCTAACACCTCCACTTCAGCCTTAGGAAGAAATAACATCAGAAAGCTAGAAATTATATACAACATTAAAATTATAAACGTGGTAGGTAAAAGACCAATTGTTGCAAATAAGAGTCCACCTAATCCCCAACCCACCAATTGAACAGCTTCACCACTCATTGATAAGGCTGAATTAGCCTTACCCAAATCGGTCGCATAGCGTGGCACAATAGCATAGGAAACGGGTGCTGCAAAACCATCTAATATGGAAATTACAACAACAAATAGATAGATCACCAAAGGCGCTACGGATTGCATTACGGTGAACATTCCTACCAGTATCGTTAATAATATAGTCTTTCCAAATTGGGATAAAGATAAAACCCTATTTAGCGCTATCCTTTTAGTAACTAAAGGAACTAAAAGACTCGCAACAAAAGAGGATATCCCTATTAAAATGGGAACTAGTGATGTGGCAATTACTGATTTTGAAATAATGTATATGTTAGCAATGATGGTTACTCTAAAGAAAATATCTGCTAAATTTGCAAACAATTGAGAGACTAACAACTTGATAAATGAATTAGACATGTAGCTCTCCTATCTTAGTTGCCAACTTTGGAATCAAAATTTGATTTTTAATATTTTAGCATAAAATAGCAGAAAACAAAAGTGAGATTTTTCACATAAAAAAGCAAAAACTATTGCCTTTATTATTCCTACTTTTAAAGGAATGATTATTATCGTTGGAGGCTAGCTCTAAGAAGTTATACTCAATGAAAAAAGCCTAAGATTTTCATCTCAAGCTTTATCAACATAATTGTTTTCTAAATTAGAAAAGTGAGAATACAAGCACGGCCAAGGCTGCACCGATAACAGGTCCCACAACAGGAATCCAGGCATAAGACCAGTCTCCGTCTCCCTTGTTTGAAATTGGAAGGATACTGTGCATGATACGAGGTCCAAGGTCACGCGCAGGGTTCAAGGCATAACCTGTTGTTCCACCTAGTGATAGACCAATACCGACAATCAATGTTCCCACTGCAAAGGTTCCGATACCTGCTTGAAGGTCATAAAGTCCCAAAGCAAAAATTGTCAATACCAATACAAAGGTGCCAAGGATTTCGCTGATCAAGTTAGAAACTGTATCCTTGATAGCTGGACCAGTGCTGAAGGTTGCCAGGATATTGCCTGCATTTTCTTCTGCCTCATAATGCGGTTTGAATTGCAACCAAACCAAAATCTGACCGAGCATAGCCCCTGCGAACTGGGCTAGGATATAAGGGAATACTGATGCCCAAGGCAAGTCACCTTTTAAAGCCACACCAATTGTCACAGCTGGATTCAAATGAGCTGGACTGAGTTTTCCAGATACAAAGACTGCAACTGCAACTGCAATCCCCCAACCCATCGTAATCACAATCCAACCTGAGCTGTTGCTCTTGGTTTTTGGAAGAACCACACCTGCAACAACACCATTTCCTAGAAGAATCAGGATTAAAGTCCCCAAAAATTCTCCAAATAATTCATTCATCATCTTTCTGTCTCCATTAAAAAGAAGGAGAGGGTAGACTAGGAGTCCTTCCCTCCACCTCTTTTATTTTTTCTTAATTTTTTAATTCTGCTAAATCGTTGTTAGCGAGAGCTGCTTCGACATCCGCACGGTAAGCTGCTTTTTCTTCTTCTGACCAGTCATAGAATCGTCCCATTTCATCCAAAACTGGTTCAACGATGCTATCCAAGCTATCACGCATAAAGAGCATATGGTTGGTACGACGAAGAAGGAAGTCAACTGGGCTCAGAGCCAACTCATTGCGCATTGCATAGTGAAGTGATAAAGTATCTGCCAAGCTGAGTCCTGGTGCTTGTTCCAAGCTGTGAGCAAGGGCAAAGACTTTCGGTACATTTGAACCGTAAAGATTTGCGAGATAGTGAGCTTCCTTACTATCCAAGCCACGTGACACTCCAAGTTGCGCAAAGGCTTCGATTTCTGAATCCACATTTGCTGGGTTCAATTCCCCACCTGAAACAGGGTAAGTCTTAGAGTTGATGAGTTTAAAGCTACGGTCAAATTCTGCTTTGAGGATGTCAACCACGCGCTCCATAGCTCCTTCAGCCATCTTACGGTAGTCTGTGATTTTACCACCAGCAAGGGTCAAAAGGCCATTGTCATCTCGGTCTAAACTAGAACCACGAGAAACTGCAGATGGATCCAAATGTTTCTCAGATGTGCTGCTCTCAAGTTTGCTGACAGCAGACTCAACATCTTCACGCGTTTTTTCTTTAGAAAGATAAGATTCAACAGTCGCAATCAAGTTGTTAAAGCTTTCATCACTGATGGTTCCGTTATTTCCTCCATTGTAGTCAGAAGCGCTATTTCCTGCGATCAATGGACGAAGACCTGCCCAGCTGCTTTCGATATCGTCAATGGTAATGTTGGCTTCTGGGAAGCGGTTGTTGACAATGCCAAGCAGATAGTCTACATCTTCCTGAGTCACTTTCGGATGTTCCAAATCACCTGTGTAGTCTGTATCAGTTGTACCGAAGTAAGTCTTGTTTTCACGTGGAAGAACAAAGACCATACGACCATCGCCCAAACCTGTGTCAAAGTAAACTGGCTGTGAAACCTTGATTTTGCTTGAATCCACTACTAAGTGAACTCCCTTAGTTGGACGCATTTGTGAGAATTGTGTTCCCTTATTAGACAAATTGCGTACTTTATCACTCCAAGGACCTGTTGTGTTGATAACCAGACGAGCCTTGATTTCAAAGACTTGGTCTACCAAGAGATCACGGGCTACAACACCTGTAATCTTGCCACTTTCGTCAAAGAGGAAGCCTTCTGCCTTCACGTGGTTAGCAATGAGGGCACCATCTTGGTTAGCACGTTTGATGTTTTCAATCACAAGACGGGCATCGTTGTTACGGAAGTCAAGATAAACTCCACCTCCTACCAAACCTTCTTTCTTCAAGTTTGGCTGGCGTTCCAAGACTTCTTCCTTGCTCAAGACCTTGTTTGCAGCTGGCGTGTTATTAACCCCTGCCAAAAGATCATACAAGTCCATGGCTACTTTGAGACGGAAGAGACTAAAGGTCGCTCCATCTTCATCGTAAACTGGTAAGAGCATTGGATCCGGTTTTGGAATATGTGGTGCGATTTGTTGAACTACCGCACGTTCAGAAACCGTATCTGAGACCACTTCTACGTCGAATTGTTTGAGGTAACGAAGACCTCCGTGAACCAATTTTGTTGAACGGCTAGATGTTCCTTCTGCGAAGTCCTGCATTTCAATCAAACCAGTCTCAAGACCGCTAGCTGCCGCCTGCAAGGCTACACCAGCCCCTGTGATTCCTCCACCGATAATCAAGAGGTCCAGGGTACGTTCCTGCATTTTTTTAATTGATAATTCACGTGTTTTCTTTGAAAATTCCATATTTACACACTTTCTAACTAAGTCGCTTTATTCTTCCAGTATTAGTCGTCGATTTCCGCAAAGACTTGCGTTGCTTTCACAGCCTTCTTCCAGCCCTTGTAGAGTTGTTCCTTGCGCGATTCGTTCATAGATGGTTCAAAGAGTTCTCCTGTCTCGTTCAAGAGTTTCAACTCATCCAAGTCTTTCCAGTAACCAACTGACAAACCTGCTAGAAAGGCTGCTCCTAGAGCTGTTGTTTCCAAGTTTTTGGCGCGTGCGATATCGATTCCCAAAATGTCAGCTTGGAACTGCATGAGGAAGTTGTTCATAGCTGCACCACCGTCTACTTTCAAGACTTGGATAGCTGTCTGCGCATCCACTTGCATGGTGTCGATGATGTCACGTACTTGATAAGCGATAGATTGCAAAGTTGCCTTGATAAAGTCTTCTTTAGTTGTTCCACGAGTCAAACCAAAGACAGAACCGCGAGCGTTTTGGTTCCAGTATGGAGCACCTAAACCTGTAAATGCTGGAACGACATAAACTTCATCATTGTTGTGAGAATCACGAGCATATTTTTCAGATTCTGGTGAATTTTCAACCATGCGAAGACCGTCACGAAGCCACTGAATAGCACTTCCTGCGATGAAGATTGAACCTTCCAAGGCATAGTAAACCTTGCCGTTAATACCATAACCAATTGTTGTTAAGAGGTTGTTTTCAGACAACTGCATTTCTTCACCAGTATTCATGATGATGAAAGAACCTGTTCCATAAGTGTTTTTAACCATACCAGGTTCAAAGGCCAACTGCCCAAAGAGGGCTGCTTGTTGGTCTCCAGCCATACCTGAGATTGGCACTTCACCACCGTAGAAATGGAATGGGGCTGTCTTACCGTAGATTTCAGAGTTAGAACGAACTTCTGGAAGCATAGCCTTAGGAATATTGAGGATTTCCAAAATCTCATCATCCCATTTGAGTTCTTTAATGTTATAAAGCATGGTACGAGCCGCATTTGAGTAGTCCGTCACATGAGCTGCACCGTCAGTCAATTTCCAAACCAACCAAGTATCAATGGTACCAAAGAGCAATTCTCCTTTTTCAGCTCGCTCTTGAGCGCCTTCTACATGGTCCAAAATCCAACGAACCTTAGTTGCTGAAAAATAAGCATCGATGATCAAACCAGTCTTTTCATGGAATTTTTCTACATAACCTTGACTTTTTAGTTGTTCAGCCAAAGGTGCTGTCTGACGTGATTGCCAAACGATAGCGTTGTAGATAGGAAGTCCTGTTTTCTTATCCCAGACGACCGTTGTTTCACGTTGGTTAGTGATTCCTATTGCCTCAATTTGATTTGGCTTGACACCACTTTCGATGAAAGCACCCGCAATAACTGACTGGACTGAGTTCCAAATTTCATTAGCATTGTGCTCAACCCAACCTGCCTGAGAGAAAATCTGAGTAAACTCTTTTTGGCTCGAGCTGACCTTTTCTCCTTTTTTGTTGAAAATAATGGCACGAGAACTTGTAGTTCCCTGGTCAATGGCCATGATGTATTTTTCTTGTGACATGTGCTGTCCTCCTGATAAAGATCTTGAGGATGTTTCCTCTTTACACTTACTAGTATACAAAATAAAGCGCTTTCCCGTTTATCAACTTTTTTTAATTTTTAAAAAAATATGAGGAGATTGTGTGAATTTCACAAAAAAAGACCTGGAATAACCAAGCCTTTTAAGTGAATAATAACTGACGAATCCCTGCCAAATCCTCCATATCCAAATCATTTTTTAAATAATAGACTGGTGTCTGTTCCTTCTTATGAATAGGGTTATTTGTTACCAGCAAATCATAATGCCGAGTTCTGTCATAGGCTTCAATGGTGATAAAACGATTGTATTCCAAATACCGTTTTAAAATAGCTGCCATCCTTGAAAAGACAAGAAAACCAGATGTCAAATCCAGACCAATCCGCATATGCTGACCACCATTTTCAGCCATATATTCGATCAACTGGAGCCATTCCCAGAGAATTTTCTTATCCAAATCCGTCCCCTGTTGAAAGGCAGGTAGAGCATGAAAAATCTCCTCTGCTATCTCTTTAAAATTATGTTCCATCAACAAATAAGGATGACGATTCTCTAACTGGTACTTGTAGCGGTCCTGCAAGATATAACCCTTATAGAGATAGACTTGTGCACAAAGTTGACTGAGTTCATAGGTGACATGGTCCTCTGTATAATCCCCCAGCAACTCCTCCTTCTTCATTTCTTGAATCAATTGCGTCAGTAAATCTACCAACTGCCCTCCAAAACCAAGGACATACTCCATAGTATGAAGCGGAAGAATACGATGGGATAGGAGGAAAGAGAAGAAAATCATCATCTCCCCATCCTCAGTTCCTATAGGAAGATGTTGCCCAGCAAAAAAGGACGAAGCCTTTCGATGCAAACGAAGGTAGAAAATATTGTCAAAATACCCTCGCATTTTTTCTTCTATGACTTGAAACTGACAGGCATTGACCCGAAGACGCTGTTGACTGATATGAGCCCAGAGAACCAAGTCCAATTTCTGACCCGAAGACAAACTTGCACCGCAGATTTCTTCTAAAGTGGCAATCTCCTGTTTTCTCTCTGGTTTCTGCATGTGACCTTCCCATTCCTGACTCGACCAGACCTTGCGGAAAAGACAGAAATAGAAATAGCGAATCTGATGCTCTGGACCTCGCCAACGTCCATTCTGGATGGATAAATCAAATTCTGACAAAATCTGATTTAAGCTAGCTAAGTGACGACCAAGCGTAGCCTCGCTAATCATCAATTCTTGAGCCAGCTGATGGGCTAAAAACTGTTGATGGTAGAGAAGATAGACCAAAATCTGGTATTTAACAGCATTCTCCAAAAACAGGCTCCGAATATCTCTCCCCTTGGTAGTTGCACCGATTGACAGGCGCAGATTTTCATCTTCTAAGTGAATAGTCAGCTCTAAGCCACTATCCAAAGCCTTTTCATTAAGCAGGGTGACATATTTGGTTAGAGTTGCTTTTGAAAATCCTGTTTCCTCCATTACAGCCTTGACAGTCGTCTGAGACTCTTGTAATAGAAAGGAAAGGATTGAAAATTGGCCAGATTCAGCCTTTTCCATCAAGTCTCCTAAATACATTTGTTACCCCTTTCATTTTCTACCTTAAGCATAGCATAAATCTTACAAATGCTGAAATAATCTGTTTCTCTTTTTATTTTCATGCTGATTTCCTAGTCCATTATCCCGAAAATCAGCAAACACACGGCTCCCCCTTTGGGCATTTTTATGCTAAAATAGTAGCTATGGATAAAATTATTAAAACTATATCAGAAAGCGGAGCCTTTCGTGCTTTTGTCCTTGATAGCACCGAAACCGTCCGCACTGCTCAAGAAAAACATCAAACCCAAGCTAGCTCAACTGTGGCGCTTGGTCGAACACTTATCGCCAGCCAGATTCTCGCAGCCAATGAAAAAGGAAATACCAAACTAACCGTTAAGGTGCTGGGCTCTAGCTCTCTAGGCGCTATCATCACCGTCGCTGATACCAAGGGTAACGTCAAAGGCTATGTTCAAAATCCTGGTGTTGACATCAAAAAGACTGCAACTGGTGAAGTCCTAGTCGGACCTTTTGTTGGAAATGGTCAATTCCTCGTTATCACAGACTACGGTACTGGAAATCCTTACAACTCTATGACTCCTCTCATCTCTGGAGAAATCGGTGAAGACCTTGCCTTTTACCTGACCGAAAGCCAACAGACCCCTTCAGCAGTCGGCCTCAATGTCCTTTTGGACGAGGAAGACAAGGTCAAGGTTGCAGGTGGTTTCCTAGTCCAAGTATTACCAGGAGCCAAGGAAGGAGAGATTGCTCGCTTTGAAAAACGCATCCAAGAAATGCCAGCTATCTCGACGCTTCTAGAGAGTGAAGACCATATTGAAGCCCTCCTCAAGGCTATCTACGGCGACGAGGCCTACAAGCGTCTTTCTGAAGAAGAAATCCGTTTCCAATGTGACTGTAGCCATGAGCGCTTTATGAACGCTCTTGCTAGCCTTCCAAGCTCAGACTTGCAGGAAATGAAAGAGGAAGACCACGGAGCAGAAATCACTTGTCAATTCTGCCAAACTACTTACAACTTTGATGAAAACGACCTGGAGGAACTCATTCGTGACAAATCTTAATACACCTTTTATGATTGGCAATGTTGAGATTCCCAATCGTACCGTTTTAGCACCCATGGCTGGCGTGACCAACTCAGCCTTTCGTACTATCGCAAAAGAGCTTGGAGCTGGACTCGTTGTAATGGAAATGGTCTCTGACAAGGGAATCCAATACAACAATGAAAAAACCCTGCACATGCTTCATATCGATGAAGGTGAAAACCCTGTTTCTATCCAACTTTTTGGTAGTGATGAAGACAGCCTAGCGCGCGCAGCAGAATTCATCCAAGAAAATACCAAGACCGATATAGTCGATATCAACATGGGCTGCCCAGTTAACAAAATCGTGAAAAACGAAGCTGGCGCTATGTGGCTCAAGGATCCAGACAAGATTTACTCTATTATCAACAAGGTTCAGTCTGTCCTTGATATTCCCCTCACCGTCAAGATGCGTACCGGCTGGTCCGACCCAGCTCTTGCAGTAGAAAATGCCCTCGCTGCTGAAGCTGCAGGCGTTTCTGCCCTCGCCATGCATGGCCGTACCCGTGAGCAAATGTATACAGGTCACGCAGACCTTGAGACCTTGCACGACGTAGCTCAAGCTCTGACCAAGATTCCCTTCATCGCCAACGGTGACATCCGTACAGTTCAAGAAGCCAAGCAACGCATCGAAGAAGTCGGTGCTGATGCAGTTATGATTGGCCGCGCTGCCATGGGAAATCCTTACCTCTTCAACCAAATCAATCATTACTTTGAAACAGGAGAAATCCTACCTGATTTGACCTTTGAAGATAAGATGAAAATCGCCTACGAACACTTGAAACGATTGATTAACCTCAAAGGAGAAAACGTAGCAGTTCGTGAATTCCGTGGCCTCGCTCCTCACTATCTTCGTGGAACATCTGGTGCAGCTAAACTCCGTGGAGCCATTTCACAAGCTAGCACCCTAGCAGAGATTGAAGCCCTCTTGCAGTTGGATAAGGCTTAAAATGGTTCATACTGCTCTACTGATTATCGATATGCAAAAAGCATTTGATAGCCCTATCTGGGGAGAACGAAATAACCCTCAAGCTGAACATCAAGCATTGAGGGTACTGGCATACTTTCGTAAACACGCTCTTCCAGTCTTACACGTTCAACACATATCTGACAATCCCCAGTCACAATTTCACAACAAACAAAATCAGGTGTTTAAAACTGGATTTGAACCGGTCACCTCAGAACCTGTCTTTCAAAAAACGGTTAATAGCGCCTTTATTGGAACAAATCTTGAAACATATTTACGAAAAAAACAGATTGGTCATTTAGTCCTTGTTGGCTTGACTCTGCCTCATTGTGTATCCACTACTACACGAATGGCAGCAAATCTTGGTTTTGAAGTCACCTTACTAGCAGATGCTACTGCCAGTTTTACCCTATCGAACAAAAACGGTCAAGCCATCTCTCCTGAGACTATCCATGAGATTAATCTCCTTTCTCTACAAGATGAGTTTGCTCAAATTCTTACTACAGAAGAATTTTTAACCCAAATACAAATATAAAATAATCCGTCAACTCTTATTGAGCTGACGGATTTTCTTTAATTGTAAAAATTCAAATACTGAGAGTTATTATTGATTCAAAGCAACACTGGAAACCTTGCCATCCGCTCCTGTTGTAATTTGGATGACTTTTCCTCCACCGATTTTGGCATTATACTTACCATCATCAAGAGTATAAGAATAGCCTTTGATAGAGTAATTTTCTTTCTTTCCATCAGCAGATTCTACTGTAAATTGACCACCTGATGAAACTGTGATGGTTTCGCCATTGACTCCCTTCCAATTTCCCGCTGCGGCTGAGAAATCACCATCTACCATGGTTAAAACACCCTTGTAGCGTTTATTTTGCTCTGCTTGCTTATCTTGAAGTTTGCGGTCAGTTGTAGGATCATAGCTTGATTGGTTAGATTGGGCTTGAGAAGCCTGTTGAGTTGAAGGAGCCTGAGCAGGAGTTTGTTGGCTAGCTACCTGTTGATTAGACACTTCATGACCTTGTCTTTGTTCTGGTGCAGGAGTCTCTTGTGATGGTGTTGCGCTTGCTGAAGACTGGTCAGTAGACGCCTTGGCCTTTTCAGATGAAGCTGAACTTGAGGACTGCTGAGTCTTGCTTTCTTTGTTAGAAGAAGTTGCTTTAGAACTTGATGATTGACTTGTCTTAGCAGAACTGCTTGCTTGAATTGTCTCCTTTTTATTTCCACAAGCTCCTAATAATAGGGTAGAAGCCAATACAGTCGCTGCCATCAATTTGATATAGGTTTTCTTTTTCATTTTTCTACTCCTTTGTAATATTTTAGAAATATAAAGAAATCTTTTTGTAATATAATTGTAACATTGAAATTTAAATATGTCAACAATTTATCTAAACTATTTTAAAAATCTTAAATAACTTGACTACATTTTCTCCTCCTACTCTTCTATTCGTAATCTAATAAAAAAAATTTCCTATTTTGTTTAAAAGTTTTTTAAATCGCTCTTTTGTCATCGCTTGCATCTTTAAGTGCAAAGGAATATAATAACATTGAAATAGAATATAGGAGGTGTAGGCTTATGTTAAGCAAATATTACAAGTATCTTCCTTGGTTGATTGTGACAGCTATTGTCTCTTATCAATCAGCAACTTACTATGCGCGAACTGCATTTGATGTGTTTTATCTGACTACAATCTTTTTGATTGTTTATATCGCTTTGTTATTCCTACACGAAAAATATCTCAAGCAACGATACAAAGACTTCTTTACTCACATGTTGAGCAATTCTAAGAAAGATAGCCACCCCTAAAAACAGTCGCAACAGCAAAACCATCTCATGATGGTACATAAAAAGGTCGGGAACTTTTCCCGACCTCGCTTTTTATGCAATATCAAATTTTAACTGGCCTGCTTTAACACCAATTTTAAGTGTGCTGCCTGCCTCTAATTCTCCCTTGAGAAGAAGTTCTGCCAACTTGTCTTCCACTTCTGTTTGCAGGGTTCTGCGAAGTGGACGAGCTCCCATCTCTGGGTCATATCCTTGATTTGCCAACAATTTCAGTGCGGAAGCTTGTAATTTCAAGTCAATGCCTTTTTCAGCCAAACTTGCCACTAAAGGTTTGACCATAATCTTCACCACTTCCTGCATATGGTCGCTAGATAAGCTATGGAAGACCACCTTTTCATCAATACGGTTGATAAACTCCGGCCTATAAGCTTTTTTCAGCTCTTCAAACATGCGTTTCTCCATATTCTCCTGGTCAAAACGAATGTCCTTGGCCCCAAAACCAACAGTCTTGTCATCACGAAGGGCTGTCGCACCAAGGTTTGAAGTCATGATGATAATGGTATTTGAAAAATCAACCTTGCGACCCTTGCTATCGGTCAAGACACCATCATCCAAGACTTGCAAGAGGACATTAAAGATGTCTGGGTGTGCTTTTTCTACCTCGTCAAAAAGTAGAACGGAATAGGGTTTGTTGCGAACTTTCTCGGTCAACTCCCCACCTTCTTCATAACCTACATAGCCCGGAGGAGCTCCATTGAGACGGCTGGCAGCGAATTTCTCCATATACTCACTCATATCAAAACGGATAAGGGCTGATTCGTCATCAAAGAGAACTTCTGCTAGAGCCTTAGCCAATTCGGTCTTACCGACACCTGTAGGCCCTAAGAACATAAAGGAACCAATCGGACGCTTATGACTGCGAATCCCTGACTGATTGCGGCGAATGGCACGGCTAATGCTTGAAACTGCTTGATCTTGACCGATGACACGTTTGTGCAGTTCAGCTTCCAAGTTTAGGTATTTCTTAGCATCCGTTTGAGTCAGTTTTTGAACTGGAATACCTGATAAGCGACTCAAGGTGGTCAAAATATCAGACTCTGTCACCAAGTCTTTATAGACAGGCACTTCCTCTTCTTTTGCGATTAACTGAGCTGCCTGTTTCCACTTACCATCCATCAAGGCCTTGTCAGCTGGACTCAAACCTGAATCGTCTGCTTTTACATGCTTAACCTTATTTTGCACTGTTGCTGCTGCTTCATCTAAGAGGTCGATAGCAGAGTCTGGCAAGTGACGACTAGTCAAGTAACGATGCGCCATCTTGACAGCTGTTTCGACCGCTTCATCTGTGATTTGCACACGGTGATGTTTCTCATAAGTCGCCTTCAAGCCTTGCAAAATGGCCATACTGTCGGCCACACTTGGCTCTTCAATCGTCACTTTGGCGAAACGACGAGAAAGGGCCGCATCTTTTTCGATGTGTTTTTGATATTCTTCCTGAGTGGTCGCACCAACTGTTCTCAAGGTGCCACGCGCCAAGGCTGGCTTCAAGATATTGGCCGCATCCAGAGTCGAATCAATCCCGCTCCCAGAACCCATGATAGTGTGAAGTTCATCTATAAAGAGGATGACTTGGCCATCTTCTTCAATATCCTTAATGATATTATTCATGCGCTCTTCAAAGTCACCACGGAAACGTGTCCCTGCGACGACATTCATCAAATCAAGCTCTAACACGCGCATCTTAGACATTTCCGTAGGCACATCCCCACTAGCAATTCGCTGGGCAAGACCAAGCGCCAGAGCAGTTTTTCCGACACCAGCAGCCCCAACCAAGACAGGATTATTCTTTGTCTTCCGACTCAAGATTTGAATCATACGCGAGATTTCCTTGTCCCGACCGATGACTGGTTCTAACTTGCCAGAACGCGCTTGCTCTGTCAAATCATGCGTATAGTCCTCGAGACCTCCGCTCGGAGTCTGGGGCATACCCATCATATTAGCCATAGAATTTTGCTTGTCAGCTACTGTACGATGGCGTTGGCGTAGAGCCTTGAGGTCTTCACGAGTCCAGCCTGCACGTTCTTCTAGATTTCGACGTAGGGCAGCAATCTTAACCTGATCTTTCTTGTCTTCATAAGAAAAGCCTGCTCTCTCCAAGATGCGAGTCGCCAAGGCATTGCCATCATGCAAAATCGCATAGAGGACATGCTCTGTCCCTAGCACCTTAGTATGGACCACTGATGCTACATACTCTGCTTCATCAAAAAGAACCTGCAAACGATGGGAGAACGGCAATTCCGTAAAGATTTCATCCTGGCTATAGTCCGTTTCAGTCAGTTCCAAAGCGACCTCTTCTAAACGGTCCATCTCATATGGATAATCATTTAAAGTCGCCCCTGCCACACTATAACTGTGATTGGACATGGCAATCAACAAGTGCCAAGACTCTAGATAACGAGCTCCAAAATGGCCAGCAACCATGTAGGCACTTTCGATACATTCATTCAATGCTTTTGAATAGTTCATCTTACTTCCCTTTTCTATCTACCTCTTGTATGACCTGTCGTAGCATATTAGCTCGAACAACTGGAGCTTCTTCTCCTAGAACGCGATCCAAAGCTACTGCTACCAGCAAATTCATCTCTTGCTTGGTCATCAATTCCTGCTCAACCAAAAGCTGTAGAATATCCTCATAAATTTCTTGACTGACCCGCTCACCAATTGAGTAAAGCAGCTCCCTGAGCATTTCATGATGACTAGAAAACTCAATCCGTCCTATACGAATGTAGCCTCCACCACCACGCTTACTTTCAACCAAGTAGCCTCTACTTTCCGTAAAGCGTGTCTTGATCACATAGTTAATCTGACTGGGAACAACCTGAAAAGTATCCGCCAACTGACTCCGTTGCAACTCCACAATTCCAGATTGATCTAAAATCGCCTTGATGTAGGCCTCAATATGATCCGATGTATTTTTAAATCTCATTACAAACCCACCTCTCTCTTTAAACCTTGACTATCTTTGACTATTATACCGAAATTTTCTCATTTTTAAAAGAAAAAGGGCGCTGGTAAAGGATAATCTTCACCAACTCCCTATTTTTCTACTTATCTAAGCCTAATTCTACCAAAATTTGACGTTTATAGGCAATCTTTTGGACTTCTTTGTCCTCATCTTCAGACCAATCTAGTTTAATTTCTGAAACAATCTGCCCAGGACGATTTTTCAAGATATAGATGCGGTCGCTGAGACTGAGGGCCTCCTCGATACTATGCGTGATAATCAAGGTTGTTAGCTGCAACTGCTTGTGAATCTCAAGGTACCAAGCGTGGAGTTCCATCTTGGTCATCTCATCCAAGGCGCTAAAAGCCTCATCCAAGAGAAAGAGCTTGTGCCCGAAAAGATAGGTTCGGAGTAAAGCTACACGCTGACGCATCCCACCACTGAGTTCATGAGGGTATTTATCTCTTACAGCTGTCAACTGGAAGGTCGCAAGAATTTCATCTGCGCGAGCAATAGCTTCTGCCTTATCCACCTTTTGAATCAAGAGGGGCAGAATGATATTACCAAGCACCGTCTTGTGCTCCAAGAGCAGATCCTTTTGTAACATATAACTCACGCGCCCCTTGGGATTTTCTTCACCATCAAGGACAATTCTCCCTGACTGAACTTCTAAAATCCCCGCAATTAAGTTGAAAAGCGTAGTCTTACCAACACCACTTGGGCCTAGGATAGAAACCACTTCACCTGAAGTGACTTTCAGATTGATGTCCTCTAAAATCCTCTCCTGACCATAGGCATAACTGACGTGTTCTAGTCTAATTTCTGTCATTATTTCACAAATTCGTTGGTGAAGCCTTTGTCTGTCAAATCTTCTTTAAGGATACCATTTTCTTTATCCCATTTGTAGAAGGCATTCCAGCGAGCTGCATCAAATTGCCCCCATTTTTCCTTGTCGCTTGCGTATTCTTTTGACAAGTATTTTTGAGATTCGATGACAAAGTCACGTTTTTCCTTGAGTTCAGGTGCATTTTTGATGAGGATATCAGCTGCTTCCTCTGGATGCTCCATAGCATATTGGTAGCCTTTTTTGATAGCTTGGATAACTTTGCGAGCTTCTTCTTTGTTGTCTTTCAAATAGTCGTTGTTTGCGATGATAACTGGTGAATAGTAGTCAAACTCCTTGACATAGTCTTTCAAGTACATGAAGTTAGCATCTACACCTTGTGATTTAGCAAGGATACCATCCCAACCGTAGTAGATCCAAGCAGTATCAAAGACGCCATTGGCAATCGGTGTGATTGAGTTTGAGTCGTTATTTGGTACTTTTTCAACCTTCTCAAAGTCTCCACCTTGAGATTCTACCAAGGTTTTCAACATAGCAAGTTCAGTTGGGTCATTCCAAGTTCCGTATTTCTTACCAACCAAGTCTTTTGGACTAGCTACATTGTCAGATTTACGAGAGATGATTCCTGATGTATTGTGTTCTACGATAGCTGCAACGGCAGTGATTCCTGCGCCTTTTTCCAATTTTTTAGCCATATAGTCTTGGAAATAGACTGCAAATGGTGCCTTACCGTTAATAACCAAGTCAGAAGAACTTTCTTCTGGTGGCAATTTCAAATCAACATCCACTCCAGCTTCTTTGAAATAACCTTTTTCCTTGGCCACATAAAGCCCTGTGTGGTTGGTATTTGGCGTCCAGTCTAGGATAAAGTCAATCTTCTTGAGTTCTGCTTCCTTATTATCCTTAGAAGCAGTTCCTTGACCACAGGCCACAAGCACAACAGCTACAAGAGCTGTTAAAACAGTTAAAAACACTTTCCATGTTTTCTTCATTTCAATTTCCTCTTTTCTTTTTCAGAAACATTCTTATTCTACGAACGTTTCCATTTAATAACATATTTTTCACTGACATCAACCAGCTTCATACCGAGAAGACTGATAATCGATACCAGAATAATAATAGCAAACATAGTATCATACTGAAACAGTTTCTTGGACTGAATCATGTAGACACCTAGTCCTTCAAAGCCTCCCAACCACTCAGATACTACTGTTGTGATAAAGGCGTAGGAGACACTGACCCTCAGACCAGCATAAAAGTAAGGCAGACTGACAGGGATTTTAAAATGCCACAGGATTTGCCAAGGTTTGGCCCGCATCAGACTAAACAAGGTCAGCATATCCTTGTCACAATGCCTAAAACCGTCCAAAATGCTGACGATGATAGGAAAGGTTGTTGTCAAGATAATCAAGACAATCTTGGGCAAAATCCCATAACCGAGCCACAAAACCAGGATAGGGGCTATGGCAATGGTCGGGATAGTCTGAACAACCACCATCATAGGGTAAATCAGATCGTTAAGCCAAGTCAAACTGTCCATAAGCACAGCCATGAGACAGGCAATCAAGACTCCCAAAATCAGTCCCAATAAAGCCACTCTCAAGGTGGCCCAGCTATGGTGCCAGAGAAATTCTCTATCACGAACAAAGGACAGGAGAATTTCAAGAGGTGTCGGCAGGATAAACTTGGGGAGAAGTTTAAGAAAACCTGCTAACTGCCAGATTGACAAGACCCCCATAAAGCCCAATAGACTAATGTGTCGTCTCAGTATACTTTTCAAGTTTCTCATCAATACTTAAAATCTCTCCTACATTTATTTTGACATTGGCAAAAACATTATCTGCCTCCTGCCCTGCCACTTCTAGCGCTTCTTTGAGAATGCGCATAAGCTCATCAAACTCCCCTTCCAAGACCGTTTCAAATGGTGTCACCACCATAGTCACCTCTTGAGCTTGCAGATAAGCAATGACTTGATCGATAACAGCAATCCGATCAATCCCCTGTGATAGGGGTAAAATTTGCAAGGCGATGCTTGCTTTCATAAGAACCTCCTCTTCTCGTTTTCCTTTGACAAAAAGAAAAACCTTTGCCATATATGGAAAAGGTCAAGAGTAGACTAAGTATCGTTCCCTACGCTGGCATTACCCAGATCAGGTGCGGTCGAAGCTTAACGCTTCCTCTCAGACTGTACACAGACTCCCATATATTATATGGACATATGATAGCGCAAAACAAAAAAAATGTCAAGGAAACTGCTTACAGAAAAGAGTAGGAAATTTTCCTACTCCCATTTTCTATACTCGTTCTCCATCACTATTTACTCTGTAGCCATCCACTGTCGTATTGACAGCTAAGGCGCCTGAAGAGTAAGAATAATACCACTTACCAGAGACTTGATACCACCCCGTTTTCATTGCCCCTGAACTATCTAAATAATACCACAGACCATTTTCCTTTAACCAGCCTGTCTGCATTTCACCAGATGATTTCAAATAATACCAACTAGATCCATCTTTCAGCCAGCCTGTTGATTTAGATCCATTTGATTTAAAATGATACCAACTACCATTTATTTTCTTCCAACCGACAGTTGAACTGTTATTGGATCCATAGTTAGAGCTATTTCCTGATTGATTCTGATAATTCTGTGAAGAGGTTACTCCCTCTAGCTGGATATAGCGACGACTTCCGTTATAAGCCGTATAACTCAACCACTTGTACCCATCTTTTTCGAGAATTTGATCATAATGAACATTCTCCCCAGGATAATAGTAATCAATTGCAGTTGCGCCAGCTAGAGGCTGATTTTTGATAGCAGCCTTAGTCTTAAAATAATGTGTTCCTCCTGTTGAAACTGAGGATTGACTATTCCCAACACTGCCACCAGCTAAATCTTTAAAATGAATAAAGCCAGTCATAGTATTCGCCTTCACGACGCGCTTATTGTAAGATTCCCTTATTCCATAATTGTATTCTTCAATCTCAATCTCATCTCCTATTACATTTGACACCCAAGCAACATGACCATAAGTTCCTGCAGTCGACCAAGCAATGGAGCCAATCGCTGGTCTATTATCGACACGATAGCCTTCACGACGAGCACGATAGCCCCATTCATTCGCATTCCCATAAGCCGCCGGAATCTCAAAACCATTGACATTACTCAAACGAAAGGCTGCAAAAGAAGTACACTGACGAGAATACATGCGCCACTTATCAATCTCCTGGCTCCCATTTTTATAATGAGCAGGATAATCATCCCCACGCGCAATCGATCCATTTCCTCCGGAATAGGCATATACACTATTACCCGCTGCTAACATCAATCCTACTACTAAAAAGGGAACAA
Source organism: Streptococcus pseudopneumoniae (assembly GCF_001070815.1). Lineage (GTDB taxonomy): Bacteria > Bacillota > Bacilli > Lactobacillales > Streptococcaceae > Streptococcus > Streptococcus pseudopneumoniae_P. Next base: position 46,635 of record NZ_JVLX01000049.1, read on the forward strand.
CCTTTTTAGCTGATTTTCTAAAAGAAAATCTTGTCTCTGCTACTTTAAATGGTGAAATTTTCATTCTTCCTCCTTGAAAAATAATATAAATCGAAGATTACCTTCACTTAAACTATTCGGAGAAAAAAAGAAAAAGTGAGAAAATTTCTCACTTTAGTCAAGATAATGAATCAAATTCTTTTCTGTAAGGATATCTGAGTAAGTAAAGGATTCAACGTAAACATTAGCTTGTTTATCTCCTTCAACGTTCCCAAATTCAACGATAAATAGGGATGGATAAACCTCAATTAGCTTACCCAATCTATTTTTTTGGCGCTTACGACCATTCTCCAAAGTCATTTCTACGACTTGTCCCTCATGTGCCTTGATTTCTTCTTTTATTTTTTTCATCTTGGCTACATCTGTAAATGCATCTGACATCTTATGCCTCCCTCTTTGAGATACTTGAAAATTTATTGTATTCTTTTTGGAAAATTAATTCCACCGTTCCACGAGCTCCACTACGGTTTTTCTCTATAATAACTTCTACCTTATTGTTTGGTATGCCTTCCTCTTCTTCACCACCACGCTCATAGTAGTCGTCGCGATAAAGAAAGGCTACGATATCAGCGTCCTGCTCAATAGAACCAGATTCACGAATATCAGACAAGACCGGTCTCTTATCCTGGCGTTGTTCTACACCACGAGAAAGCTGACTTAGAGCGATTACTGGAACCTTCAGTTCCTTAGCTAAAATTTTCAACTGACGTGAAATTTCTGAAACCTCTTGTTGACGATTTTCCCGACCAGTTCCCGTGATAAGCTGCAAATAGTCTATTAAAATCAAACCAAGATTTCCAGTTTCTTGAGCCAGTTTACGAGAACGAGAACGAATCTCTGTAATCCGAATCCCTGGCGTATCATCGATATAGATACTTGCATTAGCTAGGTTCCCTTGAGCAATGGTATATTTTTGCCACTCCTCATCAGTCAATTGACCCGTACGGATAGAATGCGATTCCACCAAGCCTTCTGCCGCCAACATACGGTCCACTAGACTTTCCGCACCCATTTCGAGTGAAAAAATAGCAACCGTTTTGTCCAACTTAGTCCCAATATTCTGAGCAATATTCAATGCAAAGGCTGTCTTACCAACCGCTGGACGGGCTGCTAGGATAATCAACTCCTCCTCATGAAGTCCAGTCGTCATATGATCCAAGTCACGATAGCCTGTCGCAATACCTGTAATATCGGTCGTTTGTTGCGAGCGAGTTTCCAGATTTCCAAAGTTGATATTCAACACATCTCGAATGTTCTTAAATCCACTTCGATTAGCATTTTCGCTGACATCAATCAGGCCTTTTTCTGCCTGAGCAATGATTTCATCAGCTGGTTGCGAAGCCTCGTAAGCTTGATTGACAGACTCTGTCAACTTGGAGATTAATCGACGTAGCATGGCCTTCTCTGCAACAATCTTAGCATAATACTCCGCATTAGCAGAAGTTGGCACAGAATTGACAATCTCAACCAGGTAAGACAAGCCACCAATATTCTGTAAATCACCTTGATTATCAAGAATGGTACGAACCGTTGTTGCATCTATAGCATCGCCACGATCGGATAAATCGACCATAGCTTGGAAAATCAAACGATGGGCATACTTAAAAAAGTCCCGAGACTCAATATATTCTCGCACAAAAACAAGCTTACTCTCGTCAATAAAGATAGCCCCTAAAACGGATTGCTCAGCTAAGATATCTTGAGGTTGTACTCGTAACTCTTCTACTTCTGCCATCAGACTTCCCTTCCTTTTACAATCTTGTCAAGAAAGTGTAAATTTACCCTTCTTTCACACGAAGATTGATCACACCTGTGATATCTTGATAGATTTTCACTGGTACATCGATCAAACCAACTGCTCGAATCGGAGCTTGTACTTGAATATGACGCTTATCAATCTTAATTCCAAATTGCTTTTGCAATTCTTCTGCAATTTTCTTATTGGTAATGGAACCAAAGGTACGACCATCTGGACCAACTTTTTCAACAAATTCTACAACCGTTTCTTCTGCTTCTAGTTGGTCTTTAATTGCTTTTGCTTCTGCAATCATCTCAGCGTGAGCTTTCTCTTCTGATTTTTGTTTACCACGAAGTTCACCTACAGCTTGAGCAGTTGCTTCTTTTGCTAAATTCTTTTTGATAAGAAAGTTTTGTGCATACCCTGTTGGTACTTCCTTAATTTCACCTTTTTTACCTTTTCCTTTAACATCTGCTAAAAAGATTACTTTCATTCTTCTTTCTCCTTTTCCTTTATTTCATTTAATACAATTTCTGTCAGTTTTTCACCTGCTTCTGACAAGGTTAAATCCTTAATTTGAGCTGCTGCCAAATTAAAGTGGCCTCCACCTCCCAGCTCTTCCATGATCCGTTGTACATTCAGTTTACTACGACTGCGAGCTGAGATAGAGATAAATCCTTGTGTATTCTTCGCAAGAACAAAACTCGCTTCAATGCCCGACATAGCTAACATGGCATCTGCTGCCTTACTAATAACAACTGTATCATAGCATTTCGAGTCCTTAGCCTCTGCTATCAGTACATCTGAACCTAATTTACGTCCCTGTAAAATCAGTTCATTGACCTCACGATATTCTTCAAAATCCGTCGCAGCGATTTCCTGGATAGCAATACTATCGCTTCCGCGCGTTCTGAGATAGCTAGCAACATCAAATGTCCGACTAGTCACTCGTGAGGTGAAATTTTTAGTATCCAACATCATACCAGCCATTAAAACACTTGCTTGCATACGACTCAAACGATTTTTCTTAGAATTCTGGAACTGAATCAATTCCGTTACCAACTCACTGGCACTGCTTGCACCACTTTCGATATAAGTGATAACTGCATTGTCTGGGAAATCCTGATCCCTTCGATGGTGGTCAATAACAATAGTTTGGGTAAACAAATCATAAAAATCTTTTGATAAAGTTAAAGCTGTCTTTGAATGGTCTACAAGAATCAACAAAGAACGATTGGTCACCATCCCCATTGCATCCTTAACAGACAACAACTTCGTAACTCCTTCTTTTTCTAAGAATGCAACAGCTCGTTCAATATCTGGTGACATTTGATTTTCATCATAAAGAGCATAACTATTTTCTGTTACATTACTAGCAAATAACTTCATACCTACAGCAGAACCCAAAGCATCCATATCAAGGTTTTTATGACCAACTACAAAAACCTGATCTACACTTCTAATTTTATCTGAAATAGCCGTCATCATAGCGCGCGTACGTGTTCGTGTACGCTTGATTGACGCAGCAGACCCACCACCAAAATAAACTGGATTTTTCGTTTCGTCGTTCTCCTTGACAACCACCTGGTCTCCACCACGCACTTCAGCCAAGTTCAAGTTGAGTAATGCAACTTTACCTATCTCATCATGATTTCCATCACCATAAGAAAAGCCCATACTTAAGGTCAAAGGCAACTGTCTCTGTTTTGACTCTTCTCTGAAAGCATCGATAACAGAAAATTTATCATTCATCAATCCCTCAAGTACCGTGTAGTCCGTAAAGAGATAGAAACGGTCCATACTCACTCGACGGGAGAACATGGCATGCTTCCCAGCAAATTCTGAAACAAAATTGGCTACAAAACTATTGATATGACTGATATCAGACTCCGATGTTTCATCTTCTAAATCATCATAGTTGTCAACGGAAACGATCCCAATCACAGGTCGACTCGTTACTAACTCAACAGTCGCTTCGTATTCTCCAGACACATCAAAGAAGTAAAGAACTCCAGACACCTTGTCCATATGAACCGAATAGCGGGTCTCACCCAAGGTGGCATAAGAACCTGGATTCCCCACAGAAGCCTTGATAATTGTTTGAATTAATGCCACATCAATTTCGCCCACTTCATTAGTCAAAATCAATTCAGCATAAGGATTAAACCATTCAACTTCACCTGACGACAAGTCTAATTTAATAACTCCGACAGGCATCTGTTCTAACAAGGTTGTCAAACTTTCTTCAGCTTGGTGGTTTACATACTGGATTTGTTCTACTTCACTCCTTGAGTAGTAGTCTCTCTGATGGATGAATAGTAAAATATATGAACCCAAAATAAGTAGCAAAAGAAATAGCGTTACCAGTGTATTCGTTACAAAAACAAGTTGCACAGATAGCACTCCGAACGCCACTATTCCTAATATTAAGGGGAAAATAGGACTTACATAAAATTTTTTCATTCCAAACCTCTTGGCACCCATTATACCATAATAACCACCAAAAAGCGACTTTTTAAAAGTGTAATCAGTAATTCTATCAATTATAAGAAAAAGGAGGTTTACAATTTAGTAAACCTTCCTTTACACATATTGAAATTAAGATTCTTTAACTTCTAACAAGCCAATCTCGCCATCTTCACGACGATAAATCACATTGGTTGTCTGATCTTCAACATCCACATAGATAAAGAAATCATGTCCCAACAAATCCATCTGTAGAATAGCTTCTTCCAAATCCATTGGTTTTAAATCAATTTGTTTTGAACGAACAACTCTAGATTGGACAACATTTGTATCTTCCACCAAAGCATCTGTAAATAATTGACTAGTTGCTACCTTGTTTTTATTTTTACGCTCGATTTTTGTTTTATTTTTACGAATCTGACGTTCAATTTTATCGGTTACAAGGTCAATTGAACCATACATATCTTGAGACACATCTTCTGCACGAAGAGTAATTGAACCAAGCGGAATCGTCACCTCCACTTTAGCCGTTTTTTCACGATACACCTTCAAGTTTACTCGAGCATCCAACTCTTGTTCAGCTTGAAAATACTTTTCGATCTTTTCGAGTTTAGAAACTACATAATCACGAATTGCTTCTGTTACTTCTAGGTTTTCACCACGGATACTATATTTAATCATATGAGTACCTTCTTTCTAAACATTTTTGTTTTTCTGATTTCATTATAACGCTTTCATTTTATTTTTGCAAATTTTTTCCTCATCTTACAAGGGAAAATGTTTTTACATCCTCAGCACCAGCTTCTTCCAACAGCTTCTTCACACGATTTATAGTTGTTCCAGTAGTATAAATGTCATCTATAAGTAGGATTTTTTTAGGAATAGTGACTCCCCTTTTAATAAAGAAAGGAAGTTCTGTCCCCAAGCGTTCTGAACGATTTTTGGAAGAACTGGCCCGCTCTTCTCTCTTCTCTAGTAAGTCTTGCAAAGAGAACTCTGCTGCTTCAACTAAACCTTCAACCTGGTTAAATCCCCTCTCGAGCAATCTTTCAGGACTTAGGGGAATTACAACAAATTGATACTCTTTGTACTTTTTTAACTCCTCACTTAAAACTGAAGCAAAAACTTTTCTTAAAAGGAAGTCTCCATCAAACTTATACCGACTGAAAAAATCCTTCATAGCTTGATTGTAAGTAAAAATCGCTCTATGACTGACTTCAACTTCTTCTTTACACCAAAATTGACAATCTTGACACTTTGTTGACAAACCTGTTTTCATACAGTTTGGGCAGTTTTCTTCTCCAATCCTCTCAAAAGTAGAGTCACAGTCTGAACAAAGACAAGAGTCATCATTCTTCAGAAGTAAGAGACTACTAAAAGTTAAAACAGCCTTCATAGTCTGCCCACATAATAAGCACTTCATAGCCCCGCCTCCTTATTCATCTGCTGAATTTCCTTAATTGCCTTTTTGATTGAAGCATTTAACCCGTCATGGAAGAAAAGCAAATCTCCTGTCGGTCTGTCCATACTCCGACCGACACGTCCTCCAATCTGTATTAAACTAGACTTGGTAAACAGACGATGATTGGCCTCTACTACGAAAACGTCAACACAAGGGAAGGTAACTCCACGCTCCAATATTGTCGTACTGATAAGTATTGTCAGTTCTCTATCTCGAAAAGCTTGTACCTGCTCTAATCGATTTTCTGTGATAGAAGATACAAAGCCAATTTTCTCATTTGGAAATTGCTCCTGTATGATTTCTTTTAACTGTTCCCCTTTCTTAATCTCTGAAGCAAAAATGAGTAACGGATAACCTGTCTTTCTCTGCTTCTCAATATAAGACTTTAGCTTTGGTGACAACCGACTTTTCTCTAAACAGTGATTAAAATCGGATAACCAGACAGGTTTAGGAATAATCAAAGGATTTCCATGAAATCGTCTTGGCAAACTCAATCGTTTTAATTCTCCGATGCGAACCTTCCTATCTAACTCATCGGTAGAAGTTGCTGTTAAAAAGATTCTCAAGCCATTCTCCTTTACACTATTCTTGACAGCATGGTAAAGCATAGGATTGTCAACATAAGGAAAGGCATCTACTTCATCCACTATCAGTAAATCAAAAGCTTGATAAAACTTCAATAACTGATGGGTCGTCGCAACAACTAGTGGTGTTCGAAAATACGGCTCTGATTCTCCATGTAGGAGGGCTATCTCACAAGCAAAATCCTTTTGCAGGCGCTTATACAGCTCCAAACAAACGTCTATGCGAGGACTGGCCAAACACACTGCACCACCCGCATTGATCACTTTAGCTACTACTTGATAAATCATTTCTGTCTTTCCAGCTCCTGTTACAGCGTGAACCAAGCTTGGCTCTTGCTTGTCTACCGCTTGAAGCAGTCCCTGTGATACCTTATCTTGAAAAGGGGTTAATTGACCACGCCATTTAAGAACATCTTGCTTCGGAAAATCCTCCTGTGGGAAATAGTATAAAGATTGATCACTCCTGACTCGCTTCATCAGTAAACACTCCCTACAATAGTAAGTACCGATGGGCAAATACCATTCTTCTAGAATAGTACTATTACAACGTTGACAGAAAAGTTTCCCTTTCTCCTTTCTCATTGCTGGAAGTTTCTCCGCCAACTGACGTTCCTCTTCTGTTAATTCATTCTCAGTAAACAAGCGACCGAGATAATTTGGATTTACTTTCATACTTCTTTATTCGTAAAAACCTAGCGCTTTAAATGATTTTTTAGTACAATTAAATCATGGAATTTAGAACAATTAAAGAGGACGGACAAGTCCAAGAAGAAATCAAAAAATCCCGCTTTATCTGTCATGCCAAGCGTGTTTATAGCGAAGAAGAGGCTCGTGACTTCATTACTGCCATCAAGAAAGAGCACTACAAAGCTACTCATAACTGCTCTGCCTTCATTATTGGGGAACGTAGTGGAATCAAACGGACAAGTGATGATGGTGAGCCCAGTGGGACTGCTGGCGTTCCCATGCTTGGGGTACTAGAAAATCACAATCTTACTAATGTCTGTGTGGTAGTGACACGCTACTTTGGTGGCATTAAACTAGGCGCTGGAGGATTGATTCGTGCTTACGCTGGCAGTGTTGCCTTAGCTGTCAAAGAAATTGGCATCATTGAAATAAAGGAACAGGCTGGCATTGCTATTCAAATGTCTTACGCTCAGTACCAAGAGTACAGTAACTTCCTTAAGGAATATAATCTCATGGAACTGGATACAAACTTTACAGATCAAGTCGATACGATGATTTATGTTGATAAAGAAGAAAAAGAAACTATTAAAGCTGCACTTGTAGAGTTTTTTAATGGAAAAGTCACTTTAACTGATCAAGGTTTACGAGAAGTTGAAGTTCCTGTAAACTTAGTGTAAACAAAGGAGAAAAATATGGCATTTGGTAAATTCATTCAAGGACTCGCTGGTAACTTTAGCGAGCAAAACAAAGAAACTCTTATCAAAGAATATGGACAATATCTACTAGAAAATGAAGAAATTCAAAGTGGATATAAACTGATTCGTGATTCAATTATATTTACAAATATCCGTATTATCTTTACAGATAAACAAGGCGCTACTGGTCGTAAGATGTCTATTAAATCAATCTTTTTGATGAACATTGTTAACGTTGAAATGGAAACTGCAGGAGCAGGTATAGATGATAGTGAAATTACTATTACTTATTTAGAAAATGTCTTTCTAAAAGCACACAATGAGCATTTTAATGCTCATAAATTTGAATTCCCTAAGAAAACGGATATCATTCCACTTTACACCTATTTATTAGAATTAGCTTATCACAATCGCTTGAAAATTAACGGCTTAGACCTGTGATATAAAAAAATCCTATCACTTCGATAGGATTTCTATATTTTACAAATGGTATAGATAGCGTTATACTAGAAATATCTTATACAAAGAGGTATTCATATGTCTATTTATAACAACATTACTGAATTAATCGGTCAAACTCCGATTGTTAAACTCAACAACATCGTGCCAGAAGGGGCTGCGGACGTCTATGTAAAGCTTGAAGCATTCAACCCTGGTTCTTCTGTAAAAGATCGTATTGCTCTTAGCATGATTGAAAAAGCTGAACAAGACGGTATTCTGAAACCAGGTTCTACAATTGTTGAAGCAACAAGTGGAAACACTGGTATTGGACTTTCATGGGTAGGTGCTGCTAAAGGGTATAAAGTCGTCATCGTTATGCCTGAAACTATGAGTGTAGAACGACGTAAGATTATCCAAGCTTATGGTGCTGAACTCGTCCTAACTCCTGGTAGTGAGGGAATGAAAGGCGCTATTGCTAAAGCTCAAGAAATCGCTGCTGAACGTGATGGTTTCCTTCCTCTTCAATTTGACAATCCAGCTAATCCAGAAGTACACGAAAGAACAACAGGAGCTGAAATACTAGCTGCTTTCGGTAAAGATGGACTAGATGCCTTTGTTGCTGGAGTGGGTACCGGTGGAACGATTTCTGGTGTTTCTCATGCACTCAAATCAGCAAATTCTAACATTCAAGTTTTTGCAGTAGAGGCAGACGAATCTGCTATTCTATCTGGTGAAAAACCTGGACCACACAAAATTCAAGGTATCTCAGCTGGATTTATTCCTGATACACTTGATACAAATGCCTATGATGGTATTGTTCGTGTAACATCAGACGATGCACTAGCACTCGGCCGTGAGATTGGTGGAAAAGAAGGATTCCTTGTTGGTATTTCTTCAGCTGCAGCTATCTACGGAGCCATCGAGGTTGCCAAGAAATTAGGTACAGGTAAAAAAGTTCTTGCTCTAGCACCAGATAACGGTGAACGTTATCTCTCTACAGCACTCTATGAATTTGAAGTGTAGTCTCCTAAATACACTTAGCCCTTATTATAGGGCTTTTTATTTATACCTTAAAAATAGGAACATCTCCCTATAAAAATCGACTGCATAGAAAAAAGGAAGCAATTTGGCTTCCTTTTTATTATTAGTTATTCAAGGCTGCTGCCATTGTAGCTGCAACTTCAGCTTCAAAGTCGTTTGCAGCTTTCTCGATACCTTCACCAACTTCAAAGCGAGCGAACTCAACTACTGAAGCGTTAACTGATTCAAGGTATGCTTCAACTGTCTTGCTGTCATCCATGATGTATACTTGTGCAAGAAGTGTGTAAGCTTGGTCAACTTTAGTGTTGTCAAGCATGAAGCGATCCATTTTACCTGGGATGATTTTGTCCCAGATTTTTTCTGGTTTACCTTCTGCAGCCAACTCAGCTTTGATGTCAGCTTCAGCTTGAGCAATCACTTCATCAGTCAATTGAGATTTTGATCCATACTTCAAGTGTGGAAGAGCTGGTTTGTTAACCATTGCACGGCTTTCATTGTCTTGGTCGATTACGTGGTTCAATTGCGCCAACTCATCTTTAACGAATTGCTCATCCAATTCTTTGTAAGAAAGAACTGTTGGTTTCATCGCTGCGATGTGCATTGACAATTGTTTAGCAAGTGCTTCGTCTCCACCTTCAACAACTGAAATAACACCTATACGTCCACCGTTATGTTGGTAAGCTCCAAAGTGTTGTGCGTCTGTTTTTTCAATCAATGCGAAGCGACGGAATGAGATTTTTTCTCCGATAGTTGCTGTTGCAGATACGTATGCAGCTTCAAGAGTTTCACCTGAAGGCATTGTCAAAGCAAGTGCTTCTTCATTATTAACAGGTTTTCCTTCAGCAATAACTTTAGCTGTAGTATTTACCAATTCAACGAATTGAGCGTTTTTCGCAACGAAGTCAGTTTCAGCGTTTACTTCAATAACTGCTGCAACATTACCGTTAACATAAACACCAGTCAAACCTTCTGCAGCAACACGGTCAGCCTTCTTAGCTGCCTTAGCCATACCTTTTTCACGAAGCAATTCAATCGCTTTTTCGATGTCACCGTCTGTTTCTACAAGCGCTTTTTTAGCGTCCATAACTCCGGCACCAGATTTTTCACGCAACTCTTTTACAAGTTTAGCTGTAATTTCTGCCATTTTGATTCTCCTATATTTTTTAAAAATAGGAGAGCCGGGCTAAGCCCCGCCCTCCTAGGTAATTACTATTTATATGAATTAAGCGTTGTCGCCTTCTACAACTTCAACGATTTCTTCGATTGAATCTGCTTGAGCTTCTGAAGCTGCAAATTCTGCTTCAACTGCTGCTGCATCTTCACCTTGACGTCCTTCGATGATAGCGTCAGCCAATTTAGCTGTGATCAATTTAACAGCGCGGATAGCATCATCGTTAGCTGGGATGATTACATCGATATCATCTGGATCAGTATTTGTGTCAACCATCGCTACAACTGGGATTCCCAATTTTTTAGCTTCTTTAACAGCGATTTGCTCTTTGTGTGGGTCAACTACGTACATCACATCTGGGATACGAGGCATATCTTCGATACCACCCAAGAATTTTTCAAGACGTGCACGTTGTTTGTTAAGAAGTGCAACTTCTTTCTTAGGAAGAACTTCGAAAGTTCCATCTTCTTCCATACGTTTGATTTCTTTCAAACGAGCGATACGTTTTTGGATTGTTCCCCAGTTTGTAAGAGTTCCACCCAACCAACGGTGGTTGATGAAGTATTGACCTGAACGTACTGCTTCTTCAGCAACTGCATCAGCTGCTTGTTTCTTAGTACCAACAAACAATACAACTGCATCGTTAGCTGCTGCATCACGCATGAAATCGTAAGCTTGGTCAGCGTATTTTACAGTTTGTTGCAAGTCGATAACGTGGATTCCGTTACGCTCAGTGAAGATGTACTTAGCCATCTTAGGGTTCCAGCGACGAGTTTGGTGACCAAAGTGTACACCAGCCTCAAGAAGTTGTTTCATTGAAATTACTGCCATGAGTATTTCTCCTTTTTGTTTTTTTCCTCTTCTTGACTTCAACTCGCAAAACGACCCAAAGGCAACTGTTTCACAATTCATCAAGAATGAGTATTATCGTTCACACGACAAGTTTCATTTTACCATACTTTTTCAATATTTTCAAGCCATTTTAGCAGATTTTTAAAGTAAGGTAACTATATAAATCATAAAAGAGACTCAAATCGAGCCTCTTTGTTTCATTCATTAGTTTGGATAGATGTATGTTACAAAACCTTCTGAAGTTGTAGTAGGATTGAACCAACCACGTTTATTTCCGATTGTACGGTTTCCACCATAGTTTGATTCAGATACTTGGATACTTGTTGATGATGAAACAGCTGTAACCACGGCTACGTGTCCATATCCACCATCATTCCAACATGCAATGGCACCAACTTGAGGTGTAGATCCTGTGCGGAATCCTGCAGCAGCTGCACTTGTAGCCCACTGTGCTCCATTACCCCAGTAATCTCCAGCCCAAGGTGCTAATGTTTTAGCTCCCCATGTACACTCACCAGTTGGATAACTTGAAGCATTTGTACTGTATGTTGGGCGATGTTTTACTGGTGCAGGAGTGTAGCTTGTTGATTCTGTTGAAGCACTGCTTGAAGATGATTCAGAAGAACTAGATACTGCTTGAACTTGTGCAGTGAAAGTTGTATTCCCAGAAGCAACAACTGTTTGTTGTTGACTTGCCTGTTTAGCTTTGTAGGCTGCTTCTGCTTCTGCAGCTGCTTTAGCTTCTGCTTCCGCTGCAGCTTTTTTCTCAAGTAAACTTGCTTTTTCATCCTCTGCAGTAGCCTTTTCAGCAGCAAGATTCAATTCTGCAGCTTTCAACTCAGCTTGTTTTGTAGTTAATGATTGAGCATCATCAGCTAGTTTTTGCTGATTTGCAATAACTGTATTAATTGCATCATTGTTTGCTACTTGTTTTTCAGAAATAGCTTTTTTATCTGCTTTTTGTTGTTCCAACATCTTGTTGTTTGCAGATACGATTTCACTCATTGCAGCAACACGTGAAATAGCTTCTGTAATTGATTTTGAATTTACAATTGTATTGATGTAATTTGTTGCAGCTCCATTTGTTTGAGCACTACGAGCTTGTTTTTGCAATGAATCATTGCGAGATACAATATTCTTAGAAAGTTCTGTAATTTCACCCTCAAGCTTTTTAGATTCTGCTTGTAGTCTATCATTTTCAGATTGCAAGTTTGATTGCTCTGTTTGAATAGCAGATACTTGCTCCTGAATTTGATCAACTTGTTTTTGGGCTTCTTGTTGTTGTGCTGTTAAGTTACTAATTTTATTATCTTGAGCAGCAATTTTGTCATCAGTAGTTTCTGCATGCGCAGTTGTCAAAACAGCTACTTGAGAAACCATTACTGTACTTAGTAAAAGTGACGCTAAGATTTTTTTCTTCATATTTCGTAGATACTCCTTCTTTTAAAGACACTACTAGTATACCAAAAAAAGGCCTAATGAATATTACGCCTTTGTTACATTTTTATTTCTTTCTTATAGGTAAAATTTTTCAAAAATAAACTGAAAAATAATCATCCATATAAGGTTCAAAATCATTGATGGCACTAAACTATAGACTATAAACAAAGACATACTATCCACAGTTAAACCTACCACTAATGCAAGTATATAAGCTCCCATCTCAAATAGAAAAGTCATGACAATAATTGCCAACATTCTCGTCAAACGATTCAATAAAATAACACTATTAAATTTATGGAGAAATACTCCCAACAAGACAAATAACAGAGTCGCAATCCCTATCAAGTGGAAAAAGTAAATGTCATAAACCAAACCCACTACAAAACAATAAACTAAATAGAGATACTCTGATACTTCAATCGTCTCAAATAAGAGAAACAAAAATAGAAAATGACTGGCCAACTGCACGTGGGGAAAAAATGAGCCCAGAAGCTGGCTAATATGGGCATCCATCAGAACAAAGAAAGGAAGCAATAAAAATACTCCAACCCGCTTCAACTGTCTCATTATGAATTCCCCACTAATTCTATCACATTCACATTATGAGTATCTGCACTCAATTTAACAGTTACTTCTCGTGTCAAGTAGTCCGTACTATGTGTTGTAGCAACCACTTCACCAACAGGAATATCAGCAACGTTAAAGTTTCCTAATCCACCAGTGGTCACCTTATCTCCTGCACTAATATCGCTACTACTATTTAATTGACTAATTTTGAGAACTTCATTTTCCTTGTCATAGCCAACAATAATTCCATAAATTGTAGTAGAACCATGTTGAATTTTAACAGAAATCTTATCAGCATTTTCCGTATTTGTCAGAAGGTTGACCATAGTAGAATTCTCCTCTACTTTTGAGACACTCCCAATCAAACCACCATTTGCAATGGCTAACATGTTTTCAGAAGCCCCTTTTGATTTGCCTGCATCCAGGGTCAATTCCTGTTTCCAAGATACCGGAGAACGCATAATAACATCTGCTGCTAAAGTCTTTGTGGCTTGCAACTTAGACTTCATATCAAGCAATTGGCGCAATTGTTCATTTTCCGTCTTTAAACTTTCCGCCTCATTTGATTTAACTTCTAATTGGTAAATCTGTTTCTTCAAACTTTCATTTTCATTATAAGTTCGTGTCAAATGAGCCAAATCTGATTTGACAGAATCAAACCACTGAAAAGGTTTTTGAACAACTCTATCAACCAATGAGATTCCATCTCCTAATTTTGTCACAATTGTACTTGAATAAGTCGTCGCTAAGAGAGCTGACACAAGCAAAACAGTGACAAAAACAATAATGATATATTTTGATTTTTTAAAACGGTTCATATCCCTACCTTTATATCAAAAACTGTTACAGTAACTTTTTTATCAATTCCTGAAAGCTACTAAGATTTTAAGAAAAATAAACAACAACCAAGTACGAGAACAACAAGAATGGTCAGCGTATCCTTTCGAGTCCATTTCAATTGTCTGTATTGACTTCTGCCTTTTCCACCCTGATAACCACGCGCTTCCATAGCAATAGCCAAGGAATCCGCACGTTTTAAACTTGTCGCAAAAAGAGGAATCAAAATGGGAATCATAGCCTTCACCTTTTGAACAATGCTTCCTTCACCAAAATCCACTCCACGCGCTTTCTGTGCATTCATAATCCGCGTCGTATCATCCATTAATGTTGGGACAAAACGTAGACTCATGGACAGCATCAATCCAATTTCATGAACTGGAACTTTCACACGCTTTAAAGGCGCCAACAAAGCTTCGACAGCTGAGGCCAAACTTAAGGGCATTGTTGTTAAGGTTAACAAAGTTGAAAAGAAAATAATCAATACAAAGCGACAAAAAATAATCCCAGCTTGTTGCAAAGCATAATCCGTGATTCTCACAAACGAAAACTCAAATAAAACATTCCCATTAGAAATGAAAAATAGTTGAAAAATAGTTGTGAAGGCAATCAAGAAAAACATAGACTTTAAGCCCTGAATAAAAAATGAAAGAGATACTCCTGACAAGGCAATAAATATCCCTGTCGCTATAAAAAGAATTAGATTCGTCAAGGAATTATTAGCCCAAAAAACGATCAAAATCAGTAGCATCATAGCCAGTAATTTGCTACGTGGATCCAATCGGTGAACAATCGAATCCCCTGGGATATAACGCCCCAAAATCATACTATCCATTTAGCGACTCCTTGAACTCCTCTATCTTAATCGGTAATCGTTTAAATGACACGCCTCTATCAGCCAATCGTTTACAAAAGGCTGTAATTTTAGGTACTCCCAACTGCACTTCTTCCATAAAGACAACATCTTGAAAGACATCACTTGGTTTACCACCCTTAACTAAACGTCCCTTTTCCATCACATAGACTTGATTGGCATATTCAGCAACATCATCCATCAAATGCGTTACCAAGACAATGGTCATCCCTGACTGGTGGAGTTTTTTAAACAAATTCATCAGCTCTTTTCTTCCCAGGGGATCTAGGCCTGCTGTGGGCTCATCTAAGACTAATATGGCTGGTTCCATGGCAAGTATGCCTGCAATGGCGACACGTCTCATTTGGCCACCTGACAGCTCAAACGGACTACGATTATAAAGCGATTCATCAATTCCAACCAGAGCCAGTTTCTCACGCGCAATCTGCTCCGCATCTTCTTCAGAAACTCCAAAATTTTGCGGTCCAAAAGCAACATCCTTCAAAACCGTTTCTTCAAAAATCTGATTTTCAGCAAACTGAAATACCAAGCCAACCTGTTTTCTAATTTGACGAATATCTTTATTTTTAGAAGTCGAGGTGATTAAGGTATCAAAAACCCGCACACTCCCTTGACTTGGAACCGATAAACCATTTAAAAGTTGTAAAATAGTTGATTTGCCACTACCTGTGTGGCCAATTAAAGCCGTATAAGAACCATCTTCAATCGTCAAAGAAACATCTGACAAAGCTGTTGAAGATAAGGGAGTCCCTTCTTGATACGTAAAACTCACATTTTCTAGAGCAATTCCCATAGCTTATCCTCTAGCTCACTTTCTGTCAAATAATTTTCAGGCAAATCATAGCCATTCTGGCTCAAAGAATGTTTTAATTGATTGGCAAAAGGATCATCTAATCCAATTTGATCTAAATCATTTCGAGAGAAAAGTTCCCTTGGACTACTAGTTGATTCAATTTCCCCTTTTTTCATGACTAATACACGATCACTCATGGCAACTTCTTCCAAATCATGTGTGATGGAAATGACCGTCATATCATAGTCTTTCCGAATTCCTTTTACTGTCTCAATCAGTTCTCTACGTCCCTCAGGATCCAACATGCTCGTTGCTTCATCTAGGATTAAAATAGCTGGTCTTAGGGCTACAACACCTGCAATGGCCACACGTTGCTTTTGACCACCTGACAGACGAGCTGGCTCTCTCTTTTTAAAGTCCAACATGCCAACCAAATCCAAAGCTTCTTCCACTCTTTTTTTCATTTCTTGTCGAGAAAGTCCCTGATTTTCCAAACCAAAGGCAACATCATCTTCAACAGTCGCTCCAACAAATTGATTATCTGGATTTTGAAAAACCATACCGATTTGACGACGTATATTCCAAACATTTTCCTCAGTCAAACGTTGGCCATCAATTACAATCTCTCCAGATTCTGCTTCCAGTAAGCCATCAATTAACCGGACAGTCGTTGATTTACCACTACCATTATGCCCTACAATCGAAAGCCATTCTCCACGTTTCACGTGAAACGTAATATCCTTCACATCGTAGTATTCCTGACTTTCCTTATAGCGAAAAGAAAGATTTTTTACATCAATTATTGATTTCATTTCGAACCAAATGTCCCTTTAAATACATAGGCACTACCCTTGAAATAATCATAGCCAGAGTAGATAGTGAAAAACAAGGCTACATAAAGTAGAACTTGGCCAAGCAAAGTCCAATGTAATAGCAAGAAAATAATGGCAAACATCTGACTGAAAGTTTTAATTTTTCCAGGCATTGCTGCTGCTAAAACCGTTCCACCAGTTTCAACCAATAAAAGCCTTAAACCTGTCACAGCCAACTCACGACAGATAATCACTGCAACAATCCAAGCCGGAGCCATACCTAACTCAATCAGCATAATAAAAGCCGACATAACTAATAACTTATCCGCCATAGGATCTGCAAATTTACCAAAATTACTGACCACATTCCATTTACGAGCTAAATATCCATCTAAATAATCTGTAATACTGGCAATAGCAAAGATAATAGCTGCTACTATATGACTCTCTATCGAATTTCCTACCGTTAAAATAAAGATAAAAATAGGTATAAAGAGAATTCGACCTATTGTTAAGAGATTTGGAATTTGTTCTTTTTTCATTCGTTTTTCCTTAATTTTTAGTAAAGGTTACAGTGATTTGTCCAGTCTGAGCTGTTAATTTCGATAAATCAACAGTCTGATTATCTACTGTTAAATCGACACCTTTGACAACACCTAAAGTAATGGTGACAGAATTTTTAGTTGAAACTGTTGTTTCCGCACTTTTATTATCAGGTGATAAGGTCACCCCACCCTCAAGCTCACTTTCTGAAACACTAACCCAACTTCTAGCATCTGAGACTGATAATTGTAATTTTGCAGTTTCCTTACTCGTTTTATAAGCAACTTCTACTTGATTTCCTTCACCTGATACCGTTATAGCTGGTTCCATATTCGAAGAGCTACTTGATGAACTACTACTTGAGGATGAAGTTACAGAACTAGTTGAGCTTGTTGCTTGGACTACACTATAACTAGACGCAGATGAACGCTCAGGTTGAGTCTGGAGATAATTCCAAACATAATAGGTCACAAAAATGACAATCGATAATGCAAAGAGTATAAAATAAAATAAAGGTAAAAATGATGCCTTATTTTTCTTACTGGAACGTCTCCTGCCTGTCAACTCGTCTTCATCAACATCTACTTCTTCATAAGTAATCATGCTCCCAGAATCATAAGCATCCAAGACAATTCGCTCATCTATTTCAACTGCCCACGCATACTTTCTCAGAAAAGAACGAGTATAAAATGGACTAGGAAGTTGATCAAAATCATCAGCTTCCATCGCTTCCAACATATCCAACTGAATTTCTGTTTTTTTGTGTAATTCTTCTAAAGTCAACCCTTGGTTGGTTCTAGCTAAACGTAAAACCTCACCAATTGTTTTTTTCCTCATACTTGTCATTCCTTCTTTCTAGTATCGATTATGATAGGTTACTACGATGGGAATATTGTAAAATCAACTATATCACCATCATCTATTAAATGATGTCCAGCATCAAGGACATCCTCTAAAGTAATTTCCTGTAAAATTTTTGGCAAATCAAAAATTGTCTCACCATTTTCAAAAGCATCATATTGCGTTGCAATAAATTCAAGAGAGTTCATGCTACTGAAAAATTCTCCAAACATCTCTCTTTTGATAATATCTAAATGATCCTCTGTAATATCTAAATCCTTTGTAAAATTACGAATAGCCTTCCTAAACTGATGAGATAAAGCAACTGGCTCTTTTGTATCCATTGTCAACATGACAAAATGAAAGCGACTTGTTACTTCAACTTCCAGAGATAAGGATACGTCAATTTTACCTGATTCATATAATTTCTGAAAACGATCCGAAGTCCAACCAAACATCATTGCAAACAATAATTTTAATAAAATATGATATCGATAGCAATCCGCTTCAGCAACTTCTTGTTTACCCCTAACACCAATCGCTAGTTTGGGAGAAGATACTTCCATCCTCATGCTGTCTGTTTGCTTTACAGGTTGTAAAACAAACTTTTCTCTTGCTAGTTCCTGAACATCTAAATCTTCCAGTTCTTTTCTTTCAAAATGATCCTGTACCTGATCCACATCAAAATTACCAACTAAAAACAGAGACATGTTTACAGGTTTGTAAAATCTTGTAAAATTTTCTTGCAAATTAGTTAGATTGATTTGGGAAATTGACTCCTCACTTCCAACTATATCAGTTGCTAAAGGTGTACCAGGATACAAATTCGCTAAAGTTGAAAAGAATAAACACGAATCTGGATCATCTTGATACATTTCTCGTTCTTGCTGGATAATATCCTGCTCTCTTAAAATGGAATCTTCAGTAAAGTGTGCTGATGTTACCAATTCATCAAGTAAGTCCAAATTTTCTAAAAAATGATCCGTTGCTGAAAAAAGATAGCTTGTTTTTGTAAAGCTTGTAAAGGCATTACTATCTGCACCTAGACTCGTAAAAGCCGACATCAAATCGCTAGCATTTTCTCTCTCAAACAATTTATGTTCAAGAAAATGAGCAATTCCCGCAGGATATTGTTTTACATATCCGTCAACTTCTGTGACAAGCGTATCTACCGAACCAAACTGTACAGTTACACTCCCGTAAACCTCTTTAAATTCCTTTTTAGGCAAAAGAGCAACTGTCAAGCCATTTGACAAACGAGTTCGATAAACCATTTCTTTTACAGCTGGATAGTATTTTTCTTCAAAAACAACCTTTGTCATTCTATTCCTTCCATAAAGTAAATCGCTTGTAGTTTCACATTATTAGCTGCTCTACAAATAGCATCTTTGTCAACTTTCTCGAGTTTTGCAACCCAACTTTTAAAGTCTGCTGAAGATTTTCCAAGTAAGGCATTTTGATAAGCACGTTCAATCAATGAAGATTGATTATCTTGAGAAAGTAACAAAGACCGACGAATCATCTCCTTGGTCTGCTCTAACTCAAGCTCTGTAAAATATCCTTTTTTTAAATCAAGCAGTTGATTATTCATCATTTTACGAGCCTGGTTCCGATTTTCTCGATCAATACCAGCATACATCCTCAAGAACCCACTAAATAAATCGAGCTGACTGGAAATTGTATAAGCTAATCCAGCATCTTCACGAACATTTGTAAAGAGTTTAGAGTGAGCAAATCCGCCCAGTAAACCATTCATTACAATCATGGGTAAATGTTGCTCATCACCATATTCAGAAGGGCAATGATAACCCAATTCCAAAATGGATTGTCCCACATTTTTCCGAATCATACCTTCCTGAAGGATATTAGAATATGGTTGACAATACTGAGCCTTCACATCTCCATATCGACCTTTGAAGCCAACTGATTCTAATACATTTTGAATTTCAACCTCATTAAAGTCACCTAGGAAAAAGAAATCTATTCGATCATTAGCCAAAAATTCTTGGAAACAAGAATAAGAACTTTGTGGAGTTTCAGCTAAAATACGATTTCGTAAATCACTGTATTCCAATTTGAGACGTTCATCATGAAAAAATAATTTATCTAATTCTTTATGTGCAAAATAAAAAGAATCATCCATATCAGCTGCTAAACTTGCTAGCAATTGCTTTTTCTCAATTTCAAATAAGGCCGAATCAAACCCATTATCAACTACTACGGGTGAAAAAAGAGTTTCTTTTACTAGTTCCAAAACCTGAGCAGTTAGCACATTTTTCCTACTTAAAAACTCATCACGAACATAAGTGAATGTCAATTCTACAATATGACTTCGCCCTCTTCTGAAACAATTAGTTGACATATCTGTACCGTATAGACTGGCCAAGTGTTTACTCAAATTTTGAGAAGTGGGGTACATCTGGTTGGCCGTTTCTAGCATACTCGCACTCAACATGCGACCTGCAATCGTATCAAGAGATAATGGAGCTGTAAAACGCACGGTTATTTTGTTCGTTTTAAACTTTTTTGATTGGATAAAATGTGTTGAAATTCCATGCACTAACTCCATGATTTACCTCCTTATATACAGACTTCTATTATATCACGAAAACCTGAAATTTTCTTGTTCTCTGTAACACTTTTGAAATAAAAATCGCTTACATTTCTCCCTGTTTCTATCACTATTTTTAGGAAAATATGGTATAATACCAAAGATTGAGGTGAATTATGGAATACAAATTATTTGAAGAATTTATTACACTCCAAGCACTACTCAAAGAACTTGGAATTACACATAGCGGAGGAGCTATCAAATCCTTTCTCTCTGAACATTCTGTTTACTTTAATGGGGAATTAGAAAGTCGTCGTGGTAAAAAACTTCGTATTGGCGATAAAGTTGACATCCCTGACATGGACATTGACATCTTGTTGACACAACCTACTTCTGAAGAACAAGATGAATACCAAGCTGATAAAGTTGAAAAAGAACGAATCGCTAAACTCGTCAAAGAGATGAATAAGGGAGTAAAAAAAGACAAATCGAAACCTGCTTCATCACCTAAAAGCAAACAAGCTCCGCGATTCCCTGGTAGATAATCATGTGGCTACAAAACCTATCTCTCAAGACTTTTCGTAACTACAAAGAGACGAAAATAGACTTTAATCCTAAATTGAATGTCTTTTTAGGACGCAATGCACAAGGAAAAACAAATATGCTAGAGGCTATCTATTTTTTAGCCTTAACGCGTAGTCATCGAACTCGAACAGATAAAAATCTCATTCATTTTGATGAGGAACAACTTCATCTTTCAGGTCTCGTTCAGAAAAAAACTGGATCCATTCCCCTAGAAATCGAACTAACACAAAAAGGCCGTGTGACAAAAGTTAATCACTTAAAACAGGCGCGCCTTTCAGATTATGTGGGACACATGAATGTTGTTTTATTTGCTCCTGAAGATTTACAACTAATTAAAGGAGCACCTTCTGTTCGACGAAAATTCATTGATATGGAACTTGGACAAATCAAGCCAATCTATTTATCTGACTTAACCAATTATAACCACATCCTAAAACAAAGAAACACTTATCTAAAATCAGCTCAAAAAATAGATGAAACCTTCCTTTCAGTATTGGATGATCAGCTAGTTGATTATGGATGTCGTGTAATGAATCACCGCTTAGATTTCATAAAAAAACTAGAGTCATTTGGACGTAAGAAACATTTTGAACTCTCTAATCAGATTGAAGACTTGTCAATATCCTATCAATCTTCTGTCAAGATAACTGACAAAGAAAACTTATCTGAATCTTTCAAAATTGCTTTAGAAAAAAGTAGATCCAGAGATTTATTTAAAAAGAATACTGGTGTTGGTCCTCATCGAGATGACATTTCTTTTTATATAAATGGGATGGATGCTAGCTTTGGAAGTCAAGGTCAACATCGTAGTCTCGTCCTTTCTATAAAATTAGCAGAAATCGAGTTAATGGAAAGTATTACTACAGAATCTCCGATATTATTACTTGACGATGTTATGAGCGAGCTTGACAACACTAGACAGTTAAAATTATTAGAAACGATTTCTCAGTCAATCCAAACCTTTATTACAACAACAAGCTTAGATCATCTTCAAAATCTACCAGAAAATCTAAGTATTTTTACTATTCAAGATGGTCAAGTTGTTGTAAATAAAACTTGACAACATTGTAAAAGAACTCCTGCTTTCGCAGGAGTTCTTTTCATTTCTTTTACATAGAATAATTTGGTGCCTCATTAGTAATTTGTACATCATGAGGATGGCTTTCTTTCAAACCAGCACCTGACATTTCGATAAATTGAGCATTGTCATGTAGTTCTTTAAGATTAGCTGCACCACAGTAACCCATACCAGATCGGATACCGCCAATCATTTGGAAGACAATATCAGCTGCCGCTCCTTTATAAGCAACACGACCTTCAATTCCTTCTGGAACAAGTTTGTTTGCTTCATTGACAGAACCTTGGAAGTAACGATCGCTTGAACCTTTCTTCATTGCTGCAATTGATCCCATACCACGGTAAGTCTTGAACTTGCGTCCTTGGAAGATTTCAGTTTCACCTGGAGCTTCATCAGTTCCAGCAAACATTGATCCAAGCATAACTGCATTCCCACCAGCAGCAAGGGCTTTTACAATATCTCCAGAATACTTGATTCCACCGTCAGCAATGATCGTTTTACCATATTCACGCGCAACGGCTGCAGCATCATAGATAGCTGTTACTTGCGGAACACCAACACCAGCAATCACACGAGTAGTACAGATAGAACCTGGTCCGATACCAACCTTAACAACGTCTACACCCGCTTCATAAAGGGCACGTGCACCTTCAGCAGTAGCAATATTTCCAGCAATTAAAGTACTATCTGGGAAGTGAGCACGAATCTCAGCAATTTTACGCAAGACACCTGCAGAATGACCATGTGCTGTATCAATAACAATCGCATCCGCCCCTGCCTCAAAAAGTGCCTCTGCACGTTCAAATGTATCTGAAGTAACACCTACTGCACCTGCAACTAGAAGACGACCAAACTCATCTTTAGCAGCATTTGGAAATTCAATAACTTTTTCAATATCTTTGATAGTAATCAAACCAGAAAGACGACCTTCTTCATCTACCAAAGGAAGTTTTTCAATACGGTGTTCTTGAAGAATACTCTCAGCTGTTGCAAGGTCTGTACCCACAGGAGCAGTCACAAGATTTTCACTAGTCATATGGTTTGAGATTGGTTGGTTATAATCTGAAATGAAACGAAGATCTCGGTTTGTCAAAATACCAACCAATTTACGATTTTCAAGTGTTTCAACAACTGGAACACCACTGATACGGTAACGACCCATAAGCTCATCTGCTTCAGCAATTGTATGTTCAGGCGTCAAGAAGAAGGGATCAATAATAACCCCATTTTCAGAACGTTTTACCTTGCGAACCTCGTCTGCTTGTTGAGCAATTGACATGTTTTTATGGATAACTCCGAGACCACCTGCACGAGCAATAGCAATAGCCATTTGACTCTCTGTTACTGTGTCCATGGCAGCGGTAATAATTGGGATATTTAAAGTCAAATTATCTGCCAATTTAGTTGTTAAATCTGCATCGTTAGGCAACACATGACTTTCAGCTGGAATAAGCAATACATCATCAAAGGTAAAACCTTTTTTCAAAAATTTAGTGTCCCAATTAGACATTCGAAGTTTCCTCTTTTCTTTCTTTTTGAGCTTGACTCTTTTTATATTGTATCTATCATACCATTCTATAAAAATTTGTCAAATGTTACAGGAGTAAATAAAAAACTATCTTTTCTTTGAGATAGAAATGATAGTTTCTTGTAAAATAAACCTAGTTAAAGTAATGGAGTCCCATTGCTCCTTTAACCTCAGATAGGGTTTGACCTGCAACTTCACGCGCTCTTTCACTACCTTTTTGGAGCATATTATACACTTCTCCCATATCCTTAGCAAATTCGATACGGCGCTCACGAATAGGACCAAGTTCACGTTCTAATATTTCAAGTAGATAACGCTTGGTCTTCACATCACCAAGACCACCTCGTTGATAATGTTCTTTCATTTCAGCAATTTCTTGAGCATCTTCTGGGCGACCAAAAACATCTAGATAATGGAAAACCATATTTCCTTCAATTTTACCTGGATCCTCAACGCGGATATGATCTGGATCTGTATACATACTCATTACTTTTTTACGCAAAGTATCCGCATCATCAGCTAAATAAATACCATTATTGAGTGATTTAGACATTTTAGCATTTCCATCTAAACCAGGTAAACGCCCTGCTCTCTCATTTTCTGGATAAATACCTTCCGGTTCCACCAAGACATCACAGTTATATGCATTGTTAAAAGAACGAACAATTTCACGAGTCTGCTCAATCATTGGTTTTTGGTCTGTTCCTACAGGAACATAATTAGCCTTGAAAGCTGTGATGTCAGCTGCTTGTGCAATTGGATAAACCAAAAATCCTGTCGGAATGCTTTCTCCAAATTCCTTCTGAGCAATTTCTGTCTTGACAGTTGGATTGCGCTCCAAACGTGCTAATGACACTAAATTCATATAATACATAGACAACTCAGCTAATTCTGGAATTTGGCTTTGAATAAAGATAGTTGATTTACTTGGATCCAATCCAACTGCAAGGTAATCCAAAGCTACATTTCCGATAGACTCTACAATGGTTTGAGGGTCTTTAGCATGATCTGTCAAAGCTTGTTGGTCAGCCAAGAACACAAACATATCATACTTATCCTCTTCCTGTAATAATACTCGATTTTTGAGACTTCCAACATAATGTCCAATATGCAATTTTCCTGTTGGACGGTCTCCTGTTAAAATAATGGGTTTAGTCATTTTGTTCTCCTTCGATATAGTCCCTTCAATTATAGCATTTTTTTAATGAAATAACCGTAATTTATCAAAATAAATCAGCCTTGCTATTTACGGATTTGTGTAAAGTATGCTGTAAATTTAATTTACACAAAATTGATAGATAAAAATTTGAATATTTCCGTATTTTCTAGTAGAATAAATATATTACATATATAGGAGAAAAACATTGCTTACAGTATCTGATGTTTCACTACGTTTTAGTGATCGCAAACTTTTTGATGATGTCAATATCAAATTTACAGAAGGAAATACTTACGGATTGATCGGTGCTAATGGTGCCGGAAAATCAACCTTTTTAAAAATTTTAGCTGGAGATATCGAACCTACTACTGGTCACATCTCTCTTGGTCCAGATGAACGTCTCTCTGTTCTTCGTCAAAATCACTTTGACTATGAAGATGAACGTGCCATTGATGTTGTTATCATGGGAAATGAAAAACTTTATAGCATCATGAAAGAGAAAGATGCCATCTACATGAAGGAAGATTTCTCAGACGAAGATGGAGTGCGTGCTGCCGAACTTGAAGGAGAGTTTGCCGAGCTTGGGGGATGGGAAGCAGAAAGTGAAGCCTCTCAACTCCTTCAAAACCTAAATATCCCAGAAGAATTGCACTATCAAAATATGAACGAATTGGCCAACGGTGAAAAAGTAAAGGTTCTCCTCGCCAAAGCACTTTTTGGTAAACCAGATGTCCTTCTTTTGGACGAGCCGACCAATGGTTTGGATATCCAATCAATTACATGGCTAGAAGACTTCTTGATTGATTTTGATAACACCGTTATCGTAGTATCACACGACCGTCACTTCTTAAACAAAGTATGTACTCACATGGCCGACCTTGACTTCGGAAAAATCAAACTCTATGTCGGAAACTATGACTTCTGGAAGGAATCTTCTGAACTCGCTGCTAAATTGCTAGCAGACCGTAATGCTAAAGCAGAAGAAAAAATTAAACAATTGCAAGAATTCGTTGCTCGTTTCTCTGCTAATGCTTCTAAATCAAGGCAAGCAACATCACGTAAGAAAATGCTTGATAAGATTGAACTTGAAGAAATTGTACCATCTAGTCGTAAATATCCATTTATCAACTTTAAAGCGGAACGTGAAATCGGTAATGATCTCTTGACAGTAGAAAATCTATCTGTAAAGATTGATGGTGAGACTATTTTAGATAATATCAGCTTTATCTTACGTCCAGGTGATAAGACAGCGCTAATTGGACAAAATGACATCCAAACGACTGCATTAATTCGTGCAATCATGGGGGACATTGACTATGAAGGAACTGTCAAGTGGGGAGTAACTACTAGCCGTTCTTACTTGCCAAAAGATAACTCGGCAGATTTTGCAGGAGGAGAGTCAATCCTTGACTGGTTGCGTCAATTCGCAAGTAAAGAAGAAGATGACAATACTTTCCTACGTGGATTCCTCGGCCGTATGCTCTTCTCTGGAGATGAAGTTAACAAACCTGTAAACGTTTTGTCAGGGGGAGAAAAAGTGCGTGTCATGCTTTCAAAACTTATGCTCTTGAAATCAAATGTCCTTGTACTTGATGATCCAACCAATCACTTGGACTTGGAATCTATCTCAAGCTTGAATGATGGATTGAAAAACTTTAAAGAATCAATCATCTTTGCTAGCCATGACCACGAGTTTATTCAAACTCTAGCTAACCATATCATTGTCTTGTCCAAAAATGGCGTCATTGACCGTATCGATGAAACCTATGATGAATTCCTAGAAAATGCAGAAGTACAAGCAAAAGTAAAAGAACTTTGGAAAGACTAAAAACTTCAAAACTCAGTTGGATTAACCAGCTGAGTTTTCTAACATTTTATGAGGTAACATGAAATTATTTTTTAAAACATATTGGACCTATTTTGTTTCTTTCATCATTCCCTTATTGATTATGACAGGAGTATATCTATCTCAAGGTATCTACTGGAACAGCGAGACATCTCCACTATTAGGAGATGGGTTTCATCAATACGTTATTTTTGATGTAACTTTACGAAATATCCTGCATGGAAATGGTAGTCTGTTTTACACCTTTACAAGTGGCCTCGGATTAAATTTCTATGCCCTATCTAGTTATTACTTAGGAAGTTTCCTTTCACCTCTAGTTTACTTTTTTAATCTGTCGAATATGCCAGATGCTGTCTATCTGACAACTCTCTTAAAATTTGGATTGATTGGACTGTCAACTTACTTTAGTTTAAATAAATTATTTCAATCGATTCCTAAGGCTTTAAAACTAGCTTTATCTACTTCCTATGCTCTGATGAGTTTCTCTGTTAGTCAACTAGAGATAAAAACTTGGTTAGATGTTTTTATCTTGATTCCTTTAGTTATAACTGGCTTACATATACTTATAACACAAAAGAAGCGCCTACTATACTTTACAAGTCTGTCAATCTTGTTTATTCAAAACTATTATTTTGGCTATATGACAGTATTGTTTCTTATTTTCTGGTATCTCTGTCAAATTTCGTGGGATTTTAAGACTCGAAAATCATCTTTTCTTGATTTTATTGTTACTTCCTTTTTAGCAGGAATGGCCAGTTTGATTATGACTCTTCCTACTCTATTTGATTTACAGACACATGGGGAAAAATTGACAGAAGTTACAAAGTTTCAAACTGAAAGTAGCTGGTATCTTGATCTCTTTGCTAAGCAATTCATCGGTTCCTTCGATACAACAAAGTATGGGGCTATCCCAATGATTTTTGTTGGACTACTTCCCTTTATTTTGACCATTTTATTTTTTACGATAAAATCCATTAAGTTTCACGTGAAACTTATCTATGCAATTTTCTTTGCATTTCTAATTGCAAGCTTTTATATAGAAGCTCTTGATTTATTTTGGCAAGGTATGCATACTCCAAATATGTTTTTACATCGCTATGCTTGGATTTTCTCTACCTTGTTAATTTACACAGCAGCAGAAGTCTTAAATCGTCTGAAAGAAATTAAAGTCTGGAATTTTTTAGCTTCGATTTTTCTTGTTGCAACAGGATTTTTAGCTACCATCTATCTAAAATCGCATTATTCTTTTTTAACAGATTTGAATATTCTACTTACTCTTGAATTTTTAGTTGTCTATTCTCTTTTACTCCTTGCAGTTATCAAAAAGTTTATCTCTGTAAATCTATTTGCTATTCTAATCTCTTTATTTATAATGGTTGAAATGAGCTTAAATGCTTCATCTCAAATGGACGGAATTGCTAAGGAATGGGGATTTGCTTCTCGAAGTGCTTATAATCGAGATATCCCAGCTATGGAATCTTTCTCAACATATATTGGGAACCAATTTACTCGTACTGAAAAACTAGAAACTCAAACTGGAAATGACAGTATGAAATTCAATTACAATGGAATCTCTCAATTTTCTTCTGTTCGAAATCGTTCAGCAAGCTCTACTTTGGATAAACTTGGATTTAAATCCTCTGGGACTAATCTCAATCTCCGATATTCCAATAATAGTATTTTAGCTGATAGTTTATTTGGCATCCAGTACAATATCTCAAACAATCCTATTGATAAGTATGGTTTCCAAGATGTATATCAAAAAGATAATCTTACACTATACGAAAATCAATTCTCTCTTCCTATTGCCTTTGCTAGTCAATCTGTTTACAATGATGTCAAGTTTAATGAGCATACTTTGGATAATCAAGCCTCGTTTTTAAATCAACTTGCTAACGTCGATTTTGATTATTTTTCTCCAATTCCTTACGAAAAAACAGAAAATACTGATAATTTGATCAGTGTTACAAGTTCTTCAAATGAGGATGCAGCAATCCAGTATCAAATTGAAGTACCAGAAAACAGCCAAGTTTATCTTTCTTTCACAAACCTTCACTTTTCTAATGATAAACAAAAGAAGGTTGACATTCTTGTCAATGGGAAAAAGAAAACTTTTACAACTGATAATGCCTTCTCCTTCTTTAATCTAGGATATGCAAAAGAGAAAAAAACTTTCAATATTCATGTTAGTTTCCCTGGAAATTCACAAGTATCATTTGAATCTCCTACCTTCTACCGTTTAGATACCCAAACTTTAACTGAGGCAATTCAAAAAATTAAAGAACAACCAGTAACAGTATCGACTTCTAAAAACAAGGTTTTTGCTACATATGATGTCCAACAAGATACGTCTATTTTCTTCACCATTCCTTATGACAAAGGTTGGTCTGCCTACCAAGATGGTAAGAAAATAGAAATTAAACAAGCTCAAACTGGCTTTATGAAAGTTGATATTCCTAAGGGGAAAGGAACTATTACACTTTCCTTTATTCCTAATGGGTTTATTACTGGAGCAATCTGTTCCTTTACTTCTCTCTTACTATTTGGAATCTATAATCACAGACGAAAGTCATCTAAGGCATAAAAAAATCGACCAGTTAATCGGTCGATTTTTTTAATCTCCTTCCATTTTCTTAGGTTGATAGGCTAGCATACCTAAACCAATAAATAGTACTAATATCACAGCAAGGAAAATAACTTGGTGATGAATATTTCCTGTCATAGAGATTGTTTGTCGTAATCCTGAAACTGAATAACTCATTGGTAACCAAGGATTAATAGCTCTAAAGAAATCATTTGTCAAAGCAAGTGGATAAGTACCGGCACTTGATGCCAACTGTAATAAAAGCAAGATAAGAGAGAAGAAAGCTCCTATACGGCTATTCCACGTTGTTAAAGCAGTCACCATAGACATGAATACTAAACTTATTAAGATGATGAGAATAAATGTTCTCATTTCATGATTAGCAGTTAACCCAATAAGATGGACTCCTCCATATACCAAAATTCCTGCTAAAACAGCTATAATACCATTTATTTCAGCTCGAGATTTCAACCAAGCCCAGCGGCTCTCTGGATGACGTCCTGAAGGTAGCTTCGCAAAAATCATATTCGTTGATATTGCTGCAACAAAGAGAGCAACTGATATCATATAAGGAGCCATTGCAATTCCATTTACAGGAACTTGATCATTGTCTGTTTTGGAAAGACTGAGAGGATTTGACAAAATCTCTGCATTTTGAGATTCCGTAGATGCTGATTTGAGTTGTTCACTAGCATTACTTAGTCCTTGTCCTAAAGAAGCAACTCCTGTCTGTAAACCTTCCAATCCAGAAGTTAACTTTGTTCCACCTTCTGCTAGTTTCCCAGCTCCATCTACCAATTTATTAGCTCCACTTTCTAATTGAGAAGCACCTGAAATTAACTGACTGGATTTGTCAGCGAGTTGGCTAGTTCCTGATTGTAATTTATCAACTCCTGCTATCAATTCTTGACTCTTTTGATTCAATTGATTGGATCCAGTTGATAATTTTTCAATACCAGATACTAATTCTGGAGTTTTTTCAACTAATTGACCAACTCCTGCTGTCAAGCTAGAAGATTTTTGTGTCAAGGTAGTTGAGCCTGAAACTAGTTGGTCCAAACTACCTGTCAAGGTGGAATTTTTTTCACTTAGTTGACTTGCGCCTTGAGAAACTTTATCAACACCTGCAGTATATGCATTTACACCTGATGTAATAGACTGACTGGCAGGAACTAATTTGCTAGTAACAGCTCCTTGTATTTCTGTTAATCCACTTGACAATCCTGTCAAAGAATTAGAAGCAAGCGGTAATACTTGATTAGATTGATTTTTTAAAGTCGAAAGATTAGAAGATTGATTTTGTAAGTTTTCTAAACTTCCCTGTATACCTTGAGCTAAAGCTACAATTGACTGAGCCGATTGAATACTATCAGTCGAATTTTGAGATACAGAAGCACTTATTTCAGCTTGTTGCTCACTTGTCAAAGATTGATAAGCTCCTGTCGATTGAATATTGGCTAATGTAGTCGCTTTATCAGACTGAGCACTTGCTAGCATTTGATTAGAAAGAGACACTATACTTGATAAAACAGAATCTAATTGTTTTGTATCACCAACATCAATATTTTGAATAGCTTGATTTAACTGATTCAGACCAGAAGATAATTGATTAATTTGATTTTTTTGCTCAGACGAAGCCTCTAACTTGCTAGAAAGTTGTTGAATCCCTTCACTTAATTGCTCCACACCCATTCGAAGTGTAGCTGATTGATTAGATAACTGATGGGCACCTGTTGCAAGATTTCCCACTCCATTTGTATAGGCACTAATACCAGATGAAAATTGATTAAGACCAGCATTGAGCTTAGAAACACCGCCAGTATAGGACTCTACACCAGTATATAGTTGGTTGATTCCCCCTACTAATTCAGGACTTTTTGAAGACAATTGACCTAATCCGCTATCTAATTGACTCACTGCACCAGTATATGTAACTAAACCACTATTAAAATTCCCTAAGCCAAGATGAAGTTGTTCGACACCAGAAACATAAGAGGATAATCCTCTAGTAAACTGCTCCGTTCCATTTGAAAATGTTAAACTTGAATCGGCTAAAGAGTTTAGGTTAGTAGTTAATGTTTGACTTCCTGCCACTAACTGATTCGCTCCATCAGTTAATTTTTCACTGCCTGAAGCTGCTTGATTCATACCATCCTTTAAATCAATTATTTTGTTAAATAAAGCTTTGGTATAGGTCTCGGTTACATTGGTAGAAACATTCTGCTTTAATTGTGTCATAGCAGAATCACTCATCTTGCTTGCAATAAAGCTATGACCACTTGAAGTCTGATAATCGATTTGCATTTGCTCTGGATGATTCGTTAAAATAGAAGCTGCTTTTTCAGATAAATCACTTGGTAAAGTCACTACCATATAGTAATCGCCATTTTCTAAGCCCTTCTCACCTTCTTCTTCATCTACAAAATGAAAATCCAAGGTTTCATTTTCTTTTAAATTGGACACCATGTCTTTTCCTATTACCATAGTATTACCATTATAGGAAGCCTCTTTATCATTATTGACCACTGCCACAGGTAAGTCAGACAATTGACCATATGGATCCCACATTGATGACAAAAATATGATATTGTACAGAGCTGGAATAAGAGAAATCCCTACCATGATAATAATAAAGGTTGGTTTTTTTAAAATTGCTTTCCATTCTTTAAACATAGTTTCTCCTTTTTTAAACATATTGTCTAAAATTTTGATATAATAGATTATACAATAAAAAATCTAAATTACAAGATAAAAAATCCATTTTTAGACATATAGTCTAATTTGTTTATAAGGAGGAAATATGCAAGAAAGTAACAAACGCTTAAAAACAAAGCGAACTATTGAAAATGCTATGGTACAATTACTGATGGAACAGCCATTTGATCAAATTTCTACTGTCAAGCTAGCAGAAAAAGCCGGAATTAGTCGTTCCAGCTTCTATACTCACTATAAGGATAAGTATGATATGATTGAGCACTATCAAAGCAAGCTATTCCATACATTTGAATATATTTTTCAAAAACATGCTCATCACAAAAGAGATGCTATTTTAGAAGTATTTGAATATCTAGAGTCAGAACCACTTCTGGCTGCCCTTCTTTCTGAAAATGGGACCAAAGAAATTCAAAATTTCTTACGAAATAAACTTCATATCATGCTCAGTACAGATTTACAAAAGCGATTTATGCAACTGAATCTTAATACCACTGAATTAGAATATAGTAGCATCTATCTAACTCACGCACTTTTTGGTGTCTGCCAAACTTGGATTGCACATGGAAAAAAAGAAAGTCCTCAAGAAATAACAGACTTCCTTATGAAGATGCTTGGTGATACAAATTGATACAAAAAGAGGAACACAGCTGTGTTCCCTTTTATCTATACTCCGCCAGTAGGACTCGAACCTACGACATCATGATTAACAGTCATGCGCTA
>NZ_JVLX01000050.1:0-27500 GCF_001070815.1 Streptococcus pseudopneumoniae
CTAGCCGCAAGCTGTACTTGAGTACGGTAAGGCGACGCTGACGTGGTTTGAATTGGATTTTCGAAGAGTATAAAAACTCTAGCCTTCAGTTACAAGCGACTGAAAACTAGAGTTTTTTCTATTGTTTCAAAGCATTATACAAGTTACGGATCGGTTGCTTTAATGTCGGATGGATAAAATGAGGCGCAATTTCTTGAAGAGATTCAAGGACAAAAAGGCGTTCCGCTATGTAAGGATGAGGCAAGATGAGGTCGTCTGTATAAATGACCTGGTCCTCCACAAAGAGCAAGTCCAAATCAATCAAACGAGGTCCCCAATGCACTTCTCTCACCCGTCCCATCTCTGACTCAATGGCTAACAAGGTCTCTAATAGAACTGGAGCGGGCAACCAGGTTTCAACCTCAACCACTTGATTAGCAAAGCTATCTTGCTCCACCCCCCCCCAAGGCTCCGTCGTCAAGACACTGGACTCTTTGAGAATATGGATACCTCGATTTCGCATTTTCTCAATGGCTTGTTTCAAGTTTGCTTGTTTATCTCCCATATTGCTTCCTAGGGCGATAAAGGCTCGTTGCTTGCGGCGATGAATGGTTACCGAGCAAGTATCTAGTGGCAAATGCACTGGCGCCCAAGGTTTTTTCAGTTCCAACTTCATTTCTTGGACAAGAGGATAAGCCTCAAAAGTACGTTCTACCAGTTTATAAGCTACCGTTTCAATTAAATCTTCACTCGTTTCCTGAAACCATGCCGTCCACTGCTGGCACAATTCTCCGTAATGGACAGAGGCTGTTAAATCCAAGTCTGTAGCCGCCTTGGTCATATCATAGGATAGGATGGCTGAAACGACAAACTTCTGCCCCAACTCTTTCTCACTAGGGAACAGACCATGGTAGGCAAAAATTTCCAAATCTTTAATCTGCAATTGATCCATAACTAGTCCTTTCTAGAAAAATCCGCTTCAAGCGGATTCTTTTTATACTCAATAAAAATCAAAGTGCAAACTAGGAAGCTAGCCGCAGGCTGCTCAAAACACTGTTTTGAGGTTGCAGATGGAAGCTGACGTGGTTTGAATTTGATTTTCGAAGAGTATTATAGTCCCATTAAACGATAAGCCTGATCTCGGAGGTCCTTATCTGTTTCAAATAGACCACGAGCTACTGTCGTCAAGGTTGCAGTTCCTGGTTTTCTGACACCACGCATACTCATACACATATGTTCCGCCTCAATAACAACAAAGGCTCCCTTAGCACCCAGATATTCCATCAAGGCATCGGCCACTTCGATATTCAAACGTTCTTGAATTTGTGGTTTCTTAGAATAAACTTCAACCGTACGGGCTAGCTTAGACAAACCTGCCACACGACCATCTGGAATGTAGGCAATGTGCGCTCTACCATAAAATGGCAGAAAGTGATGTTCACACATAGTGTGGAAAAAGATATCCTTTTCTACTACCATGTTGTCATCAATAATCTCAAAGGATTTTGACAAATGTTCCTCCGCTGTTTGACCAAGACCTGAAAAAATCTCTTGGTACATACGGGCTACACGAGCAGGCGTTTCCTGCAAACCCTCGCGGTTAGCGTCCTCTCCTACAGCCTCGATAATCATTTTTACAGCTGCTTCAATTTTTTGTGTATCCATTCTCGTTCTTCCTCTCCATCAGATAGGCTCTCACTTGGCTCAAGAAATACAAGGAACCCGTGACAATCCTAACTGTTTTTTTCTCTTCTTTTTTATCTGTCAATTTCTGCTCTAGAAAATCCTGCCACCCCTGGTAGCTGAGATTTCTAGACTTAGCTGCCTCTTTCAGCACGTTTTCATCAGTCGCCCGACTATCGTCAAAATGTGTCAGAGTAAGCTCGGTATCTGGTATTGTCCCCAGCAAGTCCAACATATCCTCCAAGGCCTTGGTTTTGATACAGGTAAAGAGGATTTCCTTACGATAATCCGCAAAGCGTTCTTGCAAGGTTGCTACTAAAGCCTTTATGGCATGAGGATTGTGGGCTCCATCCAAAATCAGCAAGGGATCTCTTGACACGATTTCCAAACGCCCTGGCCAACTTGTTTCTTCCAAGGCTTGAGCAAGCAAAGTATTAGCTGGTAACTCTCGACCCTCTTCTTGACAAAAAGTATCAAGTAAAGCTATGGCCATCCCAGCATTCTCTATCTGGTGCAAACCAAGCAGGCCAGTCTGGAAGCGACCTTGTCTGACAGCACTTGTATAGTCAAAGACTTCACCCGTTACCACACTCTCTTGGTGACTGACTTGATAATCTTTCCCATAGGCAAGTCTCGTCGCATCTTTCCCTTCCGCAATGCGGTCAATCACAGCCAGCGCTTCTAGAGCGATACGACCTGTCACCAAGGGAATACCTTGTTTGATAATACCAGCTTTCTGCTCTGCTATAGCTTCCAAGGTGTCACCAAGTAGGGCTACATGGTCCAATCCAATAGTCGTAATTCCTGTCAAAATGGGCTGACAGACATTGGTACTATCTAAAAGACCACCCATGCCGACTTCCATAATAGCCACATCTACTTGTTCTGAAGCAAAGTAGTCATAGGCTATGGCTGTGATAATCTCAAACTCGGTTGTGCCCTGTAAACTAGCGGCTGCTCCCCCCTCCAGCAAAGACTGATAGTCTGCCATGAAGGCTTCTAGCCTAGCTTCTGGGATAGATTCCCCATTGATGCTAATCTGGTCTGTATAATGAATGAGATAGGGCGAGCTGAAAACACCAACTCTCAGCTCCATCTTTTCTAGCATATTTTTCAAAAAAGCAATGGTCGAACCCTTGCCATTGGTCCCTCCGACATGGATGACCCTGAGTTTGAGATGGGGATTGCCACGCAAAGCTAACAGTTCCACCATTCGTTCCAAGCCAAAATGCGGTTGATCCGTCCGATAGTGGGCAATCCACTGATTGTTTTCGAATTCTTTCATCTTATTTATATTGTTTTAAATCTAGATTTTCCGCATCTTCAGCCAATCGGATGGCTGATGCAATTTCAACTGCCATCCTGTGACTAGCCACGTCATGCACGCGCACCACTTCTACACCCTGTCTTGTAGCAATACTAGTTACATGAGCCGAAGCCGTATCTCGATTGCGGAAACCAAGCTCTGTCTCAGGATCGACTTCGAAGCCATTTTCTTCAAGAATATTGATAATAAATCGCTTGCGCGATACTCCGAGAAAGATTGGATAGCCTTTCTGATGTAGTTTATCTAGGTCCCGTAAAAGAAGCAGATTTTCTTTCTTGGTCAGACCAAAGCCAATTCCTGGATCCAACAGGATATTTTCTTGTGCGATTCCAGCTTGATTCGCTCTCGCTAAGGCTCTGTCAAAGAAAGCCTCCATCAAGTCTTCGATTGGCAATGTTTCAAAGTCAGCTAACTCTTCCTCTGTAAAAGCTTGTCCAAAACCAAAATGAGGAAATATAAGCGAGCTAGGGTGCTGAGGTCGCGCCATGACTGGATTAAACATAATGACTACTTTCGCTCCAGCATTTGCAACCACATGGGCCATTTTTTCATCACCCATGAAACCAGTGATATCATTGACTAGATTGGCACCAGCAGCCAAAGCAGCCTCTGCTACCTGACTCTTCCAAGTATCAATAGAGATAAGGACATCACTTTCCTTGCGAATCGCTTTGATCACTGGAACAACACGCTGGATTTCCTCTTCTATCTCAACATAGCTGCTTCCCGGCCGAGTCGATTCTCCGCCGATATCTAGCATACTAGCACCTTCTGCTATCAATTTACGAGCCTGCTGGAGTGCTTGCTCAAGAGCAAAAAATTGACCACCGTCCGAAAAGGAGTCTGGGGTTACATTGATAATTCCGCAAATAGCTGTCTTTGCATGATTGGCTTTACTTGACATATCGGTCACTCCCTCAAGGCTTTTCATCATATCATTTCTCTATTTTACCATAAAAAGAAAAAGATGGACACGATTGCATTCATCTTTTTCCCAGTAGAAACAAGTAAGCAATTGTCAAAAATCTTAAACAGAAATCCCTAATGTCCGACTCAAAATCACCACGAGAGCCAGCAAACAGAAAGCAACCCCATTCACAATCATGTGAAGTAAGATAGACATTTCCAAACGTTGGGTCTTGTAAGCCGTCCAAGACAGAACGATCGACATACCTCCATAAATCAATAAAGAAGGTAAATTACTTGGTTGATGCAATAAAGCAAACACAATCGTACCGACTATAAATCCCAAGTTCTCTTTTCCTCGGAAAATCTTTTTAGGAACAATCCCACGGCACAAGATTTCCTCACAAATTGGAGCAAGCAAGGCCAACAAGAAGAAACTGGAAATCAGAGAACTATTCTGAACCATGTCGTTAATCTGAGACTGATTCCCTGTTGTCGTCTCATTTGATAGTTGCAATAAAATGGAACCAAGTATATTTGAACAGATAATGACTAAATAACTTAATCCCAAACGTGCCAAATCCTTCGCTCTAAAAAAAGAAAAATTAAAACTTGCTAACTGCGTTTTACGAGCTCCAATAATAAACAGCACCAGAATCACAATCGAAATACCAGAAACTATCAGTCCTGACTGCAACAGTGGTACTGCATTTAAAGTTAAAATAGCAGTAACCCCTATAGGAATCTGATATAAAATTGTCGCCAGAAAAAAGATTAACAGCCAACCTGCACGATTCAATAATTCTTTCCACATATTTTTCTCTTTCATCACCTATCTCCTTTGTATTAAAAAAGGGGGAAAATCCCCCTGGGTTATCCTATTATAAGGCCATGCTGATATAGTTAAGGATAAACAAGGCATCCAAAATCCAAATCATGACATGAACATCTTTAGCTTGACCTTTGACAAGCTTAGTCAAAGTGTAAGTCAAGAAACCAACTGCAATCCCTTGAGTGATAGAGTAGCTGAATCCCATAAAGATAGATGTGAAGAAGGCAGGAACCGCTTCAGCCATATCATCCCAATGGATATTTTTCAAGCTAGCCAACATCATAATTCCAACGATAATCAAGATTGGAGCTGTAGCAGCTGTTGGTACGATAGCTAGAAGTGGGCTAAAGAAGCTTGAGATTGCAAAACAGATTGCCACAACCAAGGCTGTCAAACCTGTACGTCCACCTGCACCAATACCAGCAGCAGACTCAACATAAGTCGTTACGTTTGAAGTACCAGCGATGGCACCAATTGAAGTACCAATCAAGTCTGAATAAAGAGCCTTGTCCAACTTAGCTGATTGATGATTTTCACCGTTTGTCGCTACGATACCAACTTTTTCACCCGTACCGATCAAGGTACCAATTGTGTCAAAAATATCTGTCAACGAGAAGGCAAGAATTGCCATAAGAGTTTCAGGTAAGCGAGCTGTATCTGAAATCAAAGCTCCCAAACCTTCTGAACCAAGAGCTGCACCAAAGACTGTCTTCAAGTCTTCAAAAGCTGCACCAACATGGTTATTAGCAAAATCGATACTAGACAAATCTACCAAACCAACTGCGATAGCAAGAACAGTTGTTGTCAAGATAGAGAGGATAATTCCCCCTTTAATCCCTTTGATAACAAAGAAGATTGTGATAGCAAGTCCTGCAAGAGCCACCAAAACAGCTGGATTATTAAAGCTGACCAAGCCTGGAACTGCTGAAGCATTTGCTGTAATCGCTGCTTGAGCTTTATCAGCCCCTTCTCCTGCAACCGTGTAATTTCCTGGATCGATAGAGAATTTCAAAAGTCCAGCATTCTTAATCCCCACGTAGGCAAGAAAGACACCGATACCAGCTGAAATAGCTGAACGAAGGGCGTTTGGAATCGATTCAATGATCATTTTACGAACATTTGTCAAGGTAATAATCAATGAGATAATTCCACAGATGAAGACCATAGCCAAGGCTTCTTGCCAAGAATAACCAAGTCCAAATACGACTGTGAAGGTAAAGAAGGCGTTAAGACCCATACCTGGTGCTTGGGCATAAGGTAAGTTAGCGTAGAAAGCCATCATCAAGGTACCTGCTACTGCACCAATAATCGTTGCGAGAAACACACCCTGAGCAGGCATTCCTGTTTGCGAAAGAATTTGTGGGTTTACAAAGAGAATATAGCTCATTGCAAAGAAAGTTGTTAAACCAGCGAGAACCTCTGTACGAACGTCTGTACCGTTCTCTTTTAGTTTAAATAATTTGTCCATTATCAATCTCCTTTTAATTTTTACGAACAATAATAGGATTATATCATTTATCATTCACTTTTTCAATATCTTTGTTTGATTTATTTAAGAATTTGATGAAATTTCTTTTTTGGTTTCGAATCTGCTTTTCTGCCTGCTTTTTGTTATAATAGTAGACATCTTATCTGGAAAGACACTAGAAAGGTTTATATGACGAAAAAAATTATTGCAGTTGACCTAGATGGAACCCTGCTCAACTCAGACAGTCAGATTTCTGACTTTACCAAAGAAACTATTAAAAAAGTTACTGAAAAAGGGCATCAGGTTATTATTACGACAGGTCGCCCTTACCGCATGTCAAAAGATTTCTACCGTGAATTAGGCTTAGACACTCCTATGATTAATTTCAACGGCTCCCTTACTCATTTACCAGACCAAGCTTGGGACTTTGAAAAGTGTTTGACCGTAGACAAAAAATATCTGCTCGATATGGTTCAACGTTCAGAGGACATTCAAGCTGATTTTATCGCTGGAGAATATCGTAAAAAATTCTACATTACAAATCCCAATGAAGAAATTGCCAATCCTAAACTATTTGGTGTAGAAGCCTTCCAGCCTGAAGATCAATTCCAGCCTGAGTTGGTAACCAAGGATCCTAACTGTATTCTGCTGCAGACCAGAGCCAGTGACAAATATGCCTTGGCAAAAGAAATGAACGCCTTCTACCAACATCAACTGTCTATCAATACCTGGGGTGGACCTCTCAATATCCTTGAATGTACCCCAAAAGGAGTCAATAAGGCTTTTGCTTTGGACTACTTGCTCAAAGTAATGAATCGTGATAAAAAGGATTTGATTGCCTTTGGAGATGAACACAATGATACCGAAATGCTAGCTTTTGCTAGTAAAGGTTATGCAATGAAAAATGCCAATCCAGAGCTGCTCCCTTACGCGGATGAGCAAATCGCCCTAACCAATGACCAAGATGGGGTTGCCAAAACCCTGCAAGACTTATTCTTATAGTCCATACTGACCAGCTTTCAAGCTGGTCTTTGTGCTTTTTTCACAGTCTTATCAACCGGTTAATCGATTATTCTACTTTTTGCCTCCAAGACCTTGGAAAAGGCTTTCTTTTGTGATATAATTCACATATAAATACAAGAGAGCTCGTCACACTCGACTCTGTTGACACAAAATCAATCCAGTCCCGTTGTCCCTGTTCTCGGCCAATATCAAGGAGGATAGCTATGAAAGCTGTTGTTGTAAATCCAGAAAGCACTGGTGTTGCTGTTGAAGAAAAAGTACTCCGTCCACTTGAAACTGGGGAAGCACTTGTAGAAATTGAATACTGTGGTGTTTGCCACACTGACCTCCACGTTGCCCATGGCGACTTCGGTCAGGTACCAGGACGTGTCCTAGGTCACGAAGGTGTTGGTATCGTTAAAGAAATTGCCCCAGATGTAAAAAGCCTTAAAGTCGGTGACCGCGTCAGCGTTGCTTGGTTCTTTGAAGGATGTGGCACTTGCGAATACTGTACTACTGGCCGTGAAACTCTTTGCCGTACAGTGAAAAATGCTGGCTACTCAGTAGATGGTGGTATGGCTGAACAATGTATTGTAACTGCAGACTATGCTGTCAAAGTTCCTGACGGACTTGATCCAGCCCAAGCTTCTTCTATCACATGTGCTGGTGTAACAACCTATAAAGCTATTAAAGAAGCCAAAGTTGAACCAGGCCAATGGGTTGTTCTTTACGGTGCTGGTGGACTTGGTAACCTAGCTGTTCAATACGCTAAAAAAGTATTCAATGCTCATGTCATCGCAGTTGATATCAATAACGACAAACTTGCCCTTGCAAAAGAGGTCGGTGCTGATATCGTTATTAACGGCCTAGAAGTTGATGATGTACCTGGACTCATCAAGGAAAAAACTGATGGTGGAGCTCATTCAGCTGTCGTAACTGCTGTATCTAAAGTTGCCTTCAATCAGGCTGTTGACTCAGTTCGTGCCGGTGGTCGCGTAGTCGCTGTTGGTCTTCCTTCTGAAATGATGGAACTAAGTATCGTAAAAACCGTTCTAGATGGAATCCAAGTCATCGGTTCTCTTGTTGGAACTCGTAAAGACTTGGAAGAAGCCTTCCAATTCGGTGCAGAAGGTTTGGTAGTTCCAGTTGTTCAAAAACGCCCAGTCGAAGATGCCGTAGCTATTTTCGACGAAATGGAAAAAGGTCAAATCCAAGGACGTATGGTACTCGACTTCACCCACTAATCTAATAAAAACCTATTTTAAAAGTTGGAATGCGCTTCCAACTTTTTTATATTAAATTTTTTAATAAGGATTCAAAAAAACTTCTCTAAAACTCAATATATCAATATTTTCAGATGTAATCTTTTTAATTATTTTATGATAAATAGTTGATTTTTAGATGAAAACGGTTTATACTTAAAAAGTCTTAAAGTTTTCTTAAAAGAAAACTGAAACAACAAAAAGGAGGAATGACAATAATGAGTATCGGAATCATTATTGCGAGCCACGGCGAATTTGCTGCTGGTATTCATCAGTCAGGATCTATGATCTTTGGTGAACAAGAAAAGGTTCAAGTTGTAACCTTTATGCCAAATGAAGGTCCTGATGATTTATACGCTAAGTTTAATAACGCTGTTGCTGCATTTGACGCAGAAGATGAGGTTCTAGTTTTGGCTGACCTTTGGAGTGGATCTCCATTCAACCAAGCTAGTCGCGTGATGGGAGAAAATCCTGAGCGTAAGTTTGCCATCATCACAGGACTTAACTTACCGATGTTAATTCAAGCCTACACAGAGCGCCTGATGGACGCTGCTGCAGGTGTAGAAAAAGTCGCTGCGAATATTATTAAAGAAGCCAAAGATGGCATCAAAGCTCTTCCAGAAGAGCTAAACCCAGTTGAGGAAGTAGCAAGCGCTGCAGCTGCTCCAGTTGCCCAAGCTGCTATTCCAGAAGGAACTGTCATCGGAGACGGTAAACTCAAAATCAACCTTGCCCGTCTAGACACTCGTTTACTTCACGGTCAGGTTGCAACTGCTTGGACTCCAGATTCAAAAGCAGACCGTATCATCGTTGCTTCAGATAACGTAGCTAAAGACGAATTACGTAAAGAATTGATTAAACAGGCAGCTCCAGGTAAAGTGAAAGCAAACGTTGTTCCTATCCAAAAACTAATCGACGTTGCAAAAGATCCTCGCTTCGGAGAAACACATGCCCTTATCTTGTTTGAAACACCTCAAGATGCCCTTCGTGCTATCGAAGGTGGCGTGCCAATCAAGACCCTTAACGTAGGATCAATGGCTCACTCAACTGGTAAAACAATGGTTAACAACGTTTTGTCTATGGATAAAGAAGACGTTGCTACATTTGAAAAAATGCGTGACCTTGGTGTTGAATTTGATGTACGTAAAGTACCAAACGACACCAAAAAAGATTTGTTTGACTTGATCAACAAAGCAAACGTGCAATAATCGATTTTATGAAAGGATTTTAAAGATGTCTATTATTTCTATGGTTTTAGTAGTCGTTGTAGCCTTCCTAGCAGGTCTTGAAGGTATCCTCGACCAGTTCCAATTCCATCAACCAATCGTAGCTTGTACCCTTATCGGTCTTGTTACTGGTAACCTTGAAGCAGGGATCATCCTTGGTGGTTCTCTTCAAATGATCGCCCTTGGTTGGGCTAACATCGGAGCTGCCGTAGCTCCTGACGCTGCTCTTGCTTCTGTTGCTGCTGCCATTATCATGGTTCTTGGTGGCGACTTTA
This sequence comes from Streptococcus pseudopneumoniae, assembly GCF_001070815.1. Taxonomy (GTDB): domain Bacteria; phylum Bacillota; class Bacilli; order Lactobacillales; family Streptococcaceae; genus Streptococcus; species Streptococcus pseudopneumoniae_P. Next base: position 9,961 of record NZ_JVLX01000050.1, read on the forward strand.
CTAAGACAGGTATCGGTGTTGCCCAAGCAGTTGCTATCCCTCTTGCAGTTGCTGGTCTATTCTTGACTATGATTGTCCGTACACTCTCTGTCGGATTGGTTCACACTGCTGATGCTTCTGCTAAAAAAGGTGACTTCAAAGCAGTTGAACGTGCTCACTTTGTCGCACTTCTTCTTCAAGGTCTTCGTATTGCAGTCCCTGCAGCACTCCTTCTAATGGTACCAACTGAAACCGTACAAAGCATTCTAAATGCTATGCCTGATTGGCTTAAAGATGGTATGGCTATCGGTGGTGGTATGGTCGTTGCCGTTGGTTACGCTATGGTTATCAACATGATGGCAACTCGTGAAGTATGGCCATTCTTCGCTATCGGTTTCGTGCTTGCTGCCGTGTCAGATATTACTCTAATCGGATTTGGTGCTATCGGTGTTGCTATCGCTCTTATCTACCTTCACCTTTCTAAAACTGGTGGAAATGGTGGCGGAGGAGCCGCAACTTCTAACGACCCAATCGGCGATATCCTAGAAGACTACTAAGATAAGAAAGGACTGAAAACATCATGACTGAAAAACTTCAATTAACTAAATCAGATCGTAAAAAAGTTTGGTGGCGTTCAACTTTCTTACAAGGTTCTTGGAACTATGAACGTATGCAAAACTTGGGTTGGGCTTACTCATTAATTCCAGCTCTTAAAAAACTCTACACTAAAAAAGAAGATCAAATCGCTGCTCTTGAACGCCATCTTGAGTTCTTCAACACTCACCCATACGTAGCCGCTCCAATCATGGGGGTTACTCTTGCACTTGAAGAAGAACGTGCTAACGGTGTTGAAATTGATGACGCTGCTATCCAAGGGGTTAAAATCGGTATGATGGGACCTCTTGCTGGTATCGGTGACCCAGTATTCTGGTTTACAGTACGCCCAATCCTTGGATCACTCGGTGCTTCACTTGCCCTTACTGGTAATATCTTAGGTCCAATCCTCTTCTTCGTTCTTTGGAACTTGATTCGTATGTCATTCTTGTGGTATACACAAGAGATTGGATACAAGGCTGGATCAGAAATCACTAAAGATATGTCTGGCGGTATCCTTCAAGACATCACTAAAGGAGCTTCTATCCTTGGTATGTTCATTCTTGCTGTCCTTGTTCAACGTTGGGTAAATATTAAATTTGCTTTCGATGTTGCCAAAGTTCAACTAGATGAAAAGGCTTATATCCATTGGGATAAATTGCCAGAAGGATCTAAAGGTATTCAAGAAGCATTCGCACAAGTAGGACAAGGATTGTCTCAAACACCTGAAAAAGTTACTACTTTCCAACAAAACTTGGATATGTTGATCCCTGGACTATCAGGACTACTCCTTACTCTCCTTTGCATGTACTTGCTTAAGAAAAAAGTATCTCCAATCACTATTATCCTTGCACTCTTCGCAGTGGGTATTGTGGCACATGTTCTTCACATCATGTAATCAAGCAACTTAAAAGGAATCAGGTTCTAAAATCTGATTCCTTTTTTCTATACTTTTATTCGGCTAAGGCACCCATTGGATCCCATGGTGCGAGTACAATTGGTTCTGCTTCATAGGCAGCTTGTTCTGCTGCTGTCAGCAATTCTTTACGGACAACGATTTGGTATGTGTATTCGTCCATCCAAGCGTCTGAGGCAACAAAGTAACCATCTGTACCGACCTTGTCTCCCCATGAGTTTTCAACCTTCCACTTGGTTGACTTGCCATTTTCGTCCAAATCAACACCTGTCAAGACCATGGCGTGGGTCATCAAGCTTTCACTGTAGTCCAGACGTCCAGCCTTGTCTTGAGTGAGTTTAATGTCCATGCTTGATTCAAAGTCATAAACATCTGTCGCAAGGATTCCAGCCTTACGGTTGCTGAGCTGGCCGACATCAGAACCAAACCAAACAGTCTCACCTGCTTGCATTTGAGCAATTGCCAACTCTTTCAAGCGCTCCATCGGCACGTTGATGTAACGAACCGCACGGCTACCAACCACATTTCCTAACATCTCAACTGTGTAAGATTGGCCGTAAGGCTTGTCAGCAGTTGGAGCATTGATAACAGAAACGTAGTCTTCTAGTGGAAGATTAACATATTTCTTGTAAAACTCTTGTGGTGTAATGCCCTTTTCACTTTGGTAGTTGTTATCCTTATCGCGATAAGCAAAGTCAAATGTACGTGGTGGAAGACCCAATGACATAGCAAGGAAGTTAAAAATTTCTTGCAAAAGATCTTCTTTCTTAGCTTGAACAGTCGCTTGGTCTGCGCCAGAAGCAAGCAAGTCACGCAAGATTTGAGCATCTTGACGAAGCAATTTGTTGAGAATGGCATTTAGCTCACGACTGCTGCTAGATGAAACAGACTCTGGATAAACAGACTTAGGAACGACACCATATTTCTCAAAGAGAGAAACAACCATATCCCATTGACCGCCATCTTGTTGTGGAGTTTGGAGTAGGAATTTAACCTTACGGCTCGTCAAATCTTGGTCTGCAGTCGCAATGACTTGCTCCAAGAACCAGTTGGATTTCTCATACTTGTCCCAGAAGAAGGTGTGGGCCTGTGACAACTCAAAATTTTCCAATTTATATTGTGAAATGAGTTTGTGGCGGAAGGTGTTGAGAGCCGCAAACATCCAGCAACGACCAGATGCTTTCTGGTTAGTAACCTTGTCCTTGGTCAAATCCAATGAGAAAACAGGGGTGTTGTCTACATGGCTTTGGCGACGTTCTAGGGCTGCAAAAATTCCGTTGTGGCTAGCAGCATTTTCAATCGCTTGGTATTTTACATTTGCTTCATAATTGGCAAATAGTTTATCAGTAAATGATTCTTGAATCGCGTTCATAGATTCCTCCTTTTATTCTACAGTCTATTATAACTCTTTTCACAAAGGAAGCAACTGAAAAACATAAAAGGCAAGGACTTTCTCCCTCACCTTTTTCGAATATAAACCAAACTAAGCAATACTTGCAAGGAGAACTTCTAATTCTTCCTTGGTCAAGCGACGCCATTCTCCTCGCTGCATGTTCTCATCCAATACTAGAGTTCCCATAGTCAAACGTTGCAAATCCACCACTTCCTTGCCACAGTAGGCCACCATACGCTTGACCTGATGAAACTTCCCTTCTGCAATAGTCACACGGATTTGACTCTGATTCTTTTCTGCATCTGTGGAAAGAATCTCCAGTCTAGCGGGTTGACAGGTAAAGTCTTTGAGCGGAATGCCCTTGGCAAATATCTCCACATCTTCTTGGGCCATAATTCCCTTGACCTGAGCCAAATAGGTCTTGTCCACATGACGCTTGGGCGAAAGAAGAGCATGAGCCAGCTGACCATTATTGGTCAAGAGTAAAAGACCATGCGTGTCAATATCCAAGCGCCCTACTGGGAAAACTTCCTTGCTCTGAGCAATAACATCCAGCAAGTCCAGAACTGTTCTGTGCTTAGGATCCTCAGTCGCTGAGATAACTCCTTTGGGCTTGTTCATCATGTAGTAGACAAACTCTTCATACTCCAACACTTGCCCATCAAAGCGAATCTCATCTCTTTCTTCATCAATCTGCAATTTAGCTGATTTTTCTTTTTTACTATTTACCGTCACGCGCCCAGCCTTGAGCAAGTTTTTGACCTCAGTCCGACTTCCCACAGCACAGGCAACTAAAAATTTATCTAATCTCATAGAACTATTATATCATATCAAAAGGAGGCTGTCTCAATGACCAACCTCCTTTTCATTTCATACTCTTCAAAAATCTCTTCAAACCGCGTCAACGTCGCCTTGCAGTATATATGTTACTGACTTCGTCAGTTCTATCTGCAACCTCAAAACAGTGTTTTGAGCTGACTTCGTCAGTTATATCTACAACCTCAAAACAGTGCTTTGAGCAACCTGCGGCTAGTTTCGTAGTTTGCTCTGTGATTTTCATTGAGTATCAGATTTAAGAAATTAACTTCCTCGTCTCCAGAAAATCGCTAAGACAATCATGGAACCTAGTACTGCCGGAATAATGGCAGTTCCTGCTATTATCGGTCCCCAAGTCCCAAAAAGCAAATGGCCTATAAAGGCACCAATCCAGCCTAGAAACATTTTTCCAAAACATCCCATTCGTTCTCCACGATTGGTCAGAGTACCTGCTAAAAATCCCACTAGGAGACCAACGAACATACTTCCTAACATATTATCTCCTTAATTTGCCCAATTCCCATTACGGAAAAGAGGTACTCGCGTTCCATCCTCACGGATACCATCGATATCCATTTGACTAGACCCAATCATAAAGTCCACGTGAACATCTGAACGGTTAAGCCCTGCAGCTTCAAGCTCTTCTTCACTCATCTCTGCTCCACCAACTACGCTAGTCGCATAGGCTGCACCGATAGCCAAGTGGTTTGATGCATTTTCATCGAAAAGGGTGTTAAAGAAGGTAATGCCTGACTGAGAAATTGGGCTTGGATCTGGCACCAAGGCACATTCACCTAAGGCACGCGCACCCGCATTTTCAAAGACAAGGTCTTTCATGACCTGATCACCCTTCTCAGCAGTGATATCTACGATTTGTCCATCCTTAAAGGTTACCTTAATACCTTCAATGATATTTCCGTTATAGCTAAGCGGTTTTGTAGAAGTGACATAACCATCTGCACGACGAAAGTCAGGCGCTGTGAAGACTTCCTCTGTCGGCATATTTGGCAAGAATCCTTCGCCCTGTGCATTGATAGCCCCAGCTGATTCCCAAACGTGGTTCTTCGGCAAACCAAGTGTTAAATCTGTCCCTGGCGCTGTGTAGTGAAGGGCTGAAAATTGTTCTTTATTAAGCATATCTGCCTTACTCTTAAGGATAGCTGCATGCTCTTCCCAAGCCTTAACAGGATCTGCTTCGTAGACACGACAAGTTTTGAAGATTTGGTCCCAAAGGAGATCGACTGCTTCTTCGTCGCTCGCAGCATTTGGAAAGACTTTCTTAGCCCACTCAAGTCCAGCAGCGGCTGCCACAGTCCAGCTAACCTTGTTGGATTGAGTTGCGATACGCATTGGCTTCATAGCAAGTCCCATAGCTTTAGCAGAAGCTGATAGCTTGTCAGCATCCACTCCGTTCAAGGCACCTGGATCAGATGAACGAACTCCAAGACGGCTAGCCTTGTTCTCCAAAAGATAGTTCATCTCAGCAATCTTATATTCTGGCACATTATCCAGACGCTCCATCGGAGCATGGAGGAATTTCTCACGGTTAATAACATCATCTGTCCACTGAACGATAACCTCATGCGCACCCAAGGCATAAGCTTCTTTGACGATTAGATGCGCCAACTCACGTTGCTCCACATCGATAGAGAGAGCCAAAGTGTGACCAGGTTGCACGTTAATTCCGTTCGCAACCAACAATTTCGCATATTTTTCTAGATTTTCTTTAAAATTTGGTAAAACCATGTTGTTTTCTCTTTTCTATTTTTATTTTTCTTTCAAAGCAGAAAATAATCCTGCTAAAGCAATAGCGCCCGACAATAGTGCTGTTGATAGAAGAATTGTTTGATCAGCAAGTTCCAATTGATATTCAAATACCTTCTCAGCCGGCTTATCTTCCGCAAAAATTCTTAGTTTCATGAGAACCCCCTTAAAATTTATTAAAACAAATCACTATGACTTCCTGTCCTCAGCAAATTTAAAATCAATTCCGACTTGTCTACTTTATAAACCAAAAGCCAATCTGGCTGGATATGGCATTCACGAACTCCTTGAAAATGTTTGGATGCCGTCAATGGATGATCACGATATCTAGCAGGAAGTTCTTTTTCTTGAACAAGAAAATTTAAAACTTCTTCTAATAATTCTGCCTTCAAACCACGCTTCATAGCCAACTTAAAATCTTTTTTAAACTGTTTATGATAACGAATCTTAAGCACGCAAATCCTCCATCAAGTCAGAGACTGATTCAAAGGATTGGCTCATATTACGATTTTGGTCTAAATCCGTTAACACTTGAAGCAACTTCCGATTTTCGTCTAGTCTAACATCAAAAGGTAATCCCTGATATTGAATAGCCTGACGAAGGAAAATATTAATAGCTGTTGTCATATCCATTCCCAGATTACTAAACACCTGTTGGGCCTGCTCCTTCACCTCACTATCCAGACGGATGCTCATACTCGTCTTTGACATACTCTCACCCTCTTTCTATAGACTATTTTAACAAAAAAGAAGGCTAATGTAAATCTATTGGATATACATTAGCCTCTTTGGATAGATGATTAAACAATTTTTTTAAAACAACTCATCAAACAAACTGAGCTGGTTATCCTCTGGCATATTGCCCAGAATCCCCATTTCATCCATCTTTTCAACCAAGGTTGATGAGAGTCCACCACGCTTGCGTAGTTCTGTTTTAGAGAGGAATTCTCCCTCTTCACGCGCTCGCACCAACTGCTTAGCAACGTTCTCTCCCAGACCATCCATTGCTACAAATGGTGGAATCAGTGTATCTCCGTCAATGATGAATTCAGTCGAATCACTACGGTAGAGGTCTAACTTCCCAAACTTGAAACCACGTTCCCACATTTCATTGACAATCTCAAGAGTTGTATAGAGGTCAATCTCCACATTAGAGGCCTCATTGTTCTTCCGTTTTTCAGAGATTTCTTCCATTCTGCGTTTGATGGCATCCAAACCCGCACCCATGGTCTTGATATCAAAAGCCTTAGCACGGATTGAGAAGTAAGCACAGTAATAATAAATGGGATGATGAACCTTGAAGTAAGCTACACGCAAGGCCATCATAACGTAGGCTGCCGCATGGGCCTTAGGGAACATATACTTAATTTTCCCACAGGACTCGATATACCACTCTGGCACCTTATTAGCCTTCATGGCTTCAATGTAGCCATTGCGTTCCTCTTCGGAAATCTTGAGCCACAATCCCTTACGTACCCGTTCCATGATGGTAAAGGCCATCTTAGGTTCGAGACCAGCATGCATGAGGTAAACCATGATGTCGTCCCGACAACCGATAACAGTCGATAGGTCCGCTATTCCTTGCTTAATCAAATCTTGGGCATTGCCCAGCCAAACGTCGGTACCGTGAGACAACCCTGACAACTGAAGCAATTCTGCAAAAGTCGTCGGATGGGTTTCATCGACCATCCCTCGGACAAAGTTGGTCCCAAACTCAGGAATCCCCAGCATGCCCGTCGGCGTTCCGATTTGTTCAGGAGTCACACCTAGCACATCAGTCCCAGAAAAGAGGGCCATCACGCCTTCGTCATCCATAGGGATTTCATTAGGATCAATCCCAGACAAGTCCTGAAGTTTCCGAATCATGGTCGGATCATCATGTCCCAGTACATCGAGTTTGAGGACGTTCTCGTCGATATCATGGAAGTTAAAGTGAGTGGTCTGCCATTCAGCTGTCACGTCATCTGCTGGATACTGGACAGGCGTAAAATCATAGACATCCATGTAGTTAGGAATAACAACGATTCCCCCAGGGTGTTGTCCTGTTGTCCGCTTGACACCGGCAGCACCTTGGGCAAGACGTTCCACCTCTGCATCACGATAAAACTTGCCATAATCTCTCTCATAGCCCTTGACAAAACCATAGGCAGTCTTGGCAGCCACCGTACCAACCGTTCCTGCACGGAAGGCATATTCCTCACCAAAGATATCACGCACATCCAAGTGAGCACTAGGCTGGTCTTCTCCCGAGAAGTTCAAATCAATATCGGGAACCTTGTCCCCATCAAATCCAAGGAAGGTCTCGAACGGAATATCCTGCCCATTTTTGCTGAGTTTATGACCACATTTAGGACAGTCCTTATTGGGCATATCAAATCCTGAACCGTACGAACCATCTGTGATAAACTCACTGTACTGACACTGACCACAGACATAGTGAGGAGAGAGAGGATTAACCTCCGTAATCCCAATCATGGTCGCAACAAAACTGGACCCAACAGACCCACGAGAACCAACCAAGTAGCCCCGTTCATTGGAACGTTGCACCAGCATCTGGGAAGCCAGATAAATCACGGCAAATCCATTCCCCAGAATAGAGGTTAGTTCTTTTTCAATCCGCAAATCAACGATATCTGGCAGCGGATTACCATAAATCTCAAAGGCCTTCTTATAGGTCAACTCGGCAACTGTTTCTTCAGCCTTGTCAATGAAAGGCGTATACAAGTCACCCTTAACAACCTCAACGGGTTCAAAGATTTCTGCCAAGGCATTGGTGTTTTCAATAACCAATTTGCGAGCTAATTCCTCTCCCAAGAATGCAAATTCATCCAACATTTCATTAGTCGTTCTAAAATGAGCTTTTGGAAGAGGAGCGGGTTGGGCATGTTCGCCATGACCAATAGTTCGGTTAATCATCGCCCCCTGTCCCAAACTACGGACGATAATTTCACGGTAAATCTCTTCTTCTGGTTCGATATAGTGGACATTTCCCGTAGCCAAAACGGGCTTGCCAAGACGGTCGCCGACCTCTATCAAACTTTTGATAATGGTCTGTAGTTCTTCCATATCCTTGACCTGCTCCTTGGCGATCAATGGCGCATAGATAGCTGGTGGCATGATCTCAATAAAGTCATAATACTTGGCCACCTCAACCGCCGCATCCACACCTTGGGAAACGACTGCATCAAAAACTTCACCTTCAGAGCAAGCTGAACCTAAAATCAAACCTTCCCGATGAGAATCTAGAACTGTTCTCGGAATTCGTGGCACCCCTTCAAAGTACTTGGTATTGGATAAAGAAACCAGCTTAAAGATATTTTTTAGTCCTACTTGATTCTTGACATAAATAGTCGCATGCTTGATCCGAGCTTTTTTATAAGAATCTGGACTAATCAAATCAATGTTAAGTCTAGCTAGATCGGTCACACCATGTTTTTCTGCTACTTCTTTGATAAAGATGAAAAGCAGGCGACCTGTAGCTTCCGCATCGTAGTTGGCCATGTGGTGATGCTCTAAGGCCACACCAAAACGCTTAGTCAAAGGCCCCAAACCATGACGTTTATACTCAGGATACAGGTTTCTAGCAAACTCAAGCGTATCAATCACTGGTTGACTAATCTTAGGCAAACCATGACGCTCATAATTGGCATTCATAAAGCCAACGTCAAAGGTAGCATTATGGGCAACTAAGACTGTATCCTTGCAGAATTCTTGGAATTCTTGCAAAACTTGTTCCAGTGGTTTAGCATTTTTTACATGATCATCTGTAATTCCGGTCAACTCAGTAGTAAAAGCTGACAAGGGATGCCCAGGATTGATAAATTCATCAAATTCAGCAATAACATTCCCCTTGTACATCTTAGAGGCCGCAACCTGAATCAAATCATTATAGATGGCTGAAAGCCCCGTCGTTTCCACGTCAAAGACCACATAGGTTGCTTCTGACAAGTCCATCTCCACTTCGTTGTAGACGATAGGGACACGGTCCTCCACGATATTGGCTTCCATTCCATAAATCAGCTGGATTCCCGCTTTCTTAGCCGCCTTATAGCCATGTGGGAAGGATTGAACATTCCCGTTGTCGGTGATAGCAACTGCTTTGTGTCCCCACTTAGCAGCTGTCGCAACGATTTCTTCAACCTCTGGTAGAGCATCCATAGTCGACATGTTAGTATGAGCATGAAACTCAACCCGCCGTTCTCCTTCTGGCATTAAATCCTTCCGCTCATAGTGAACAACTTCCTGCACATCCTGCACGTTCATAGTCAAATCGCGTGTGAAGTTATTCATCTCCACATTCCCACGAACTCGGAGCCAAGAATTTTTCTTAATTAGATCAAATTTCTGAGCCTCTTCCTCGTTCTTAACCCACTTTTGCATAGAAAAACTGGAAGTGTAGTCTGTCATTTTAAAGTTGATCAAAACACGCCCTGTTCTGGTCACTTTTTGCTCCACATCAAAAACAACCCCTTCAAAGACCAGACGATTTTCCTCAGTCGTCACTTCGATCATAGGAGTAATCTCCGCCTTATCTAGCTTTGGCTTAGCCGCAGCCTTTTTGGCCTGAAAATCAAAGGCTGGTTTCTCTTCAGCTGGAGGTGGTGCCATCTGTTCCAGTTGCTCCATAGCACGGAGCGCTTCCTCATTGGCCGCTTGAACAATCTGCTCATTTTCAGCATGAAAGGCCTCTTCCTGCTCTTGGGTCAGCACATCATTTTTCTCTACTTGACAGTTGAAAGTTGGAAAGCCAAACTTTTCAAGTTGTTTCGCTAAATTAGGAAGATGATTCTTCTTAAAATGTTCCTTATCAATCGCCTCAGAGCCTTCAATAAAGAGTTGATTGCCCTCAGCACGAACTTGCAGATTCTGGTAAAGGGACCTAAAACCTTGACTAGCACATGGCCCTTCAGAGAAAGCCTCCCTATAGTAGGACTGCAAGAGCTGATTTGAAAATTCTTGAGACCGAGCCTTAATTTCGAAAACAGCTTTATTGCCTGTCTTAGAAAATTCTTCGCTCAAACCTTTCTTTAATTCTAAAAAGATTTCAATCGGTAAAATATTAGAAAATACGAAATGAAACTCCCATACCTTACTAATTTTATGAACCACAACTCGCTCAATATCGGCCTGTGCTAAAGCAGGAGCCTGTCTCATTTCAGCAGGCATCCCCAATTGATTCATCAAAATTTCAAAACTATTTGACATTCATTTTCCTCACATTATTCTTCTACTATTTTACCATATTTAGAGGTATTTTCTAAAGACAAAAGGAAGCCACTAAGTGACTTCCTTCTAGAGTGAGAACTGATTAGTCTTCACCTTTATTTTTCTTAATGATTTCTTCTTGTACTGACTTAGGTACGTCTTCGTAGTGGTCAAATACCATCATGAATGTACCACGTCCTTGAGATGCAGAACGAAGAACTGTTGCGTAACCGAACATTTCAGCAAGTGGAACGTAAGCACGAACGATTTGGCTGTTACCGTGTGCTTCCATACCATCTACACGTCCACGACGAGCAGTTACGTGACCCATAACATCACCAAGGTTTTCTTCTGGAACAGTGATTGTTACAAGCATCATTGGCTCAAGGATAGCTGGTTGTGCTGATTTAGCAGCTTCTTTAAGAGCAAGTGAAGCCGCGATCTTGAAGGCAGTTTCAGATGAGTCAACATCGTGGTATGAACCATCGTAAAGCTTAGCTTTAACGTCAACCATTGGGTAACCTGCAAGAACACCGTTAGCCATAGATTCTACCAAACCTTTTTCAACCGCTGGGATAAATTCACGAGGAACCACACCACCGACGATTGCGTTTTCGAATTCGAATCCTTTACCTTCTTCATTTGGAGTAAATTCAATCCATACATCACCGAATTGACCTTTACCACCAGACTGACGTTTGAAGAATCCACGTGCTTGAGTAGAAGCACGGAATGTTTCACGGTAAGATACTTGAGGAGCACCTACGTTCGCTTCAACTTTGAACTCACGACGCATACGGTCAACAAGGACGTCAAGGTGAAGCTCACCCATACCAGAGATAACTGTTTCACCAGTTTCAACGTTTGTTTCAACGCGGAATGTTGGATCTTCTTCAGCCAATTTTTGAAGGGCGATACCCATCTTATCTTGGTCTGCTTTAGATTTTGGCTCAACCATCAATTGGATAACTGGTTCTGGAACATTGATTGACTCAAGGATGATTTTAGCTTTTTCATCTGTCAATGAGTCACCAGTTGTAGTATCTTTCAAACCAACGGCAGCAGCGATATCACCTGAGTAAACAGTGTCGATTTCTTGACGGCTGTTAGCGTGCATTTGAAGGATACGTCCGATACGTTCACGTTTCCCTTTAGAAGTGTTCAATACGTATGAACCTGATTGAAGCACACCTGAGTACACACGGAAAAATGTCAAACGACCTACGAATGGGTCTGTCATGATCTTGAAGGCAAGAGCTGCAAATGGCTCTTCGTCAGATGCTGGACGAGTTTCTTCAGCGTCTGTATCTGGGTTAATACCTTTGATTGCTGGGATATCAAGTGGGCTTGGAAGGTAGTCAATAACCGCATCAAGCATCAATTGAACACCTTTGTTCTTGAAGGCAGAACCACACAATACTGGGAAGAATTCAACGTTGATAGTCGCTTTACGGATACCAGCTTTCAATTCTTCGTTAGTGATTTCTTCACCTTCGAGGTATTTCATCATCAATTCTTCGTCAGTTTCAGCAACTGCTTCAACCAATTTTTCACGGTATTCTTGAGCCTGGTCAAGGTATTCAGCTGGAATATCTTCTTCAAGGATATCTGTACCAAGGTCGTTCGTATAGATTTCAGCCTTCATCTTGATCAAGTCGATGATACCACGGAAGTCATCTTCAGAACCGATTGGCAATTGGATTGGGTGTGCATTTGCTTGAAGACGATCGTGAAGTGTGCTTACAGAGTAAAGGAAGTCAGCACCGATTTTATCCATTTTGTTGGCAAATACGATACGTGGAACTCCATACTCAGTTGCTTGACGCCAAACTGTTTCAGTTTGAGGCTCAACACCTGATTGTGAGTCAAGAACGGTAACCGCACCATCCAATACACGAAGAGAACGTTGTACTTCGATTGTGAAGTCCACGTGTCCTGGTGTGTCGATAATGTTTACGCGGTGGTTGTTCCATTGAGCTGTTGTCGCAGCAGATGTGATAGTGATACCACGCTCTTGCTCTTGCTCCATCCAGTCCATTTGTGACGCACCTTCGTGAGTTTCACCGATTTTGTGGATTTTACCAGTGTAGTAAAGAATACGCTCAGTAGTTGTTGTTTTACCAGCATCGACGTGAGCCATGATACCGATATTACGAGTTTTTTCAAGTGAAAATTCGCGTGCCATGAGGTTTGTTTCTCCTATTTATTTTTGATTTCTATTCTATTATAACACGATTTTAATAAAAACGGATAGGCAGGACCTACCCGTTCTCAATGTTTTCATGCTATTGTTGGTTTCAACTTGCAGATTTACAAATTGAATCGAACTCGGGCTAAAGTTAATTAGCCGATTTGAGCCGGAACGGGATGCTGTGTGAAAAAGATAAACTTCCTTGTATTCGTCGAATACTGCGTCAGTTTCCTATTTTCACCTTGCATCCTTACCGTTCCTAGCATCATGATTTTACCAACGGAAGTGTGCGAATGCACGGTTAGCTTCAGCCATACGGTGAGTGTCTTCACGTTTCTTAACAGCTGCACCAGTGTTGTTAGCAGCATCCAAGATTTCTTTTGCAAGACGGTCTTGCATTGTGTGTTCACCACGAAGACGAGCGATTGTTACCAACCAACGAAGTCCAAGTGTTGTACGACGTTCTGGACGAACTTCAACTGGTACTTGGTAGTTAGAACCACCAACACGACGTGCACGTACTTCAAGTACAGGCATGATGTTTTCCATAGCTGTTTCAAATACTTCAAGTGCATCGTTACCAGTAGCTTCTTTGATTTGCTCAAAGGCTCCGTAAACGATTGAAGCAGCTGTACCACGTTTACCATCAAGCATAACGCGGTTGATAAGACGAGTAACTAGTTGTGAATTGTAAAGCGGATCTGGCAATACGTCACGTTTTGGAGCTCTATTTTTACGACTCATTTCTCTTTATCCCCTTTCCTTATGCTTTTGGACGTTTAGTACCGTATTTAGAACGGCCTTGTTTACGATCGTTAACACCTGCAGTATCAAGTGCACCACGGACGATATGGTAACGTACCCCTGGAAGGTCTTTTACACGTCCACCACGAAGAAGAACCACGCTGTGTTCTTGCAAGTTGTGTCCGATACCTGGGATGTAGGCAGTAACTTCGATAAGGTTGCTCAAACGTACACGAGCGAATTTACGAAGGGCTGAGTTAGGTTTTTTAGGTGTCATTGTTCCAACACGAGTTGCAACACCACGTTTTTGTGGTGAAGAAACGTTTGTTTGAACTTTTTTATGACTGTTGTAACCAACGTTCAAAGCTGGTGATTTAGATTTTTCTACTTTTGATTTACGCGGTTTGCGAACCAATTGGTTAATTGTAGGCATCTACATTCTCCTGTGTTTTTTTTTATTTTTGGTGATGATACACTTGGTGACAGCTATCATCTGTGTGTACTTTTGCAACATTTGTCAGCACGTCCCTGTACACTCTTGAGAGACCAAAAGTAAAAAGTACCGTCTATTATTGTAACAAATTTTTCCCTTGGTTGTCAAGATATTTTTCTTTTTTATTCTTAATTTTAGCTCTTTTGTAGTGCTCCCCCAAAAAATAAAAAGGAGGAATCCCCCCTCTCCTAAAGTTAGTATTGTTCCATTCAATCCCATCAATTTTAGCATATAATGTTCAAAAAAATATTATATCATCACAACCAACCAGATTCTTTCGCAATATTAGCTGCCTCTGTTCGATTACCTGCATCTAGTTTTGAAAGAATATTAGTAACATAGTTTCGGACTGTTCCGTTGGATAGATAAAGTTTATCTGCAATTTCTTGGTTAGAGAAGCCCTGAGCGATTCCATTTAAAACTGCGATTTCTTGTTCTGTTAATGGATTGGGATGCGTCATCACCACTTCCATCAATTCAGGCGAATACTCCTTGCGCCCTTCGAGGACAGTGTGCAAGGTTTGCATGAGGTCTGCAATGTTTCTTTCTTTTAATACATAAGCATCTACTCCAGCCTTGACCGCACGTTCAAAATACCCAGGACGCTTGAAGGTCGTCACCACAACCACCTTTATTTCTAGATTTTCTGCTCGTATCCACTCCAAGACTTCAAGACCTGTCTTAACAGGCATTTCTACGTCAAGGATGGCGATATCTACAGACTCCCTTTCTAATAGTTGGATTGCTTCTTGCCCATTCTTGGCCTGAAGGACAGACTCCACATCCGGTTGAAGCGCGAGCAATTGACACATAGCATCTCGCAACATACTTTGATCTTCTGCGACTAACACTTTCATCTACTTTCTCTCCTTATAAGGTAGTCGAACCTGAACTTCTGTCGGTTGTTTCTGACTAATTACCTTTACTTCTCCCGAAAATGGAAGAACACGATCTCGAACTGTATGGAGGTCATCCCCCTTTATAGAAGTAAAGCCACAGCCATCATCTCTCACTGTTAGAATGAGTTCTTTCTCTGTCCGTTCTAATTTTAAGTAGACTTTAGACGCTTTAGCATGCTTGATGATATTGGTCACTAACTCAAGCAAAATCATGGAAGCCGTTGACTCCAATTCCTGAGTAAGGCTAGCGGTATCTAGTTGATTAGCCGTTTCCACCTCAATTCCAGCAATCTCTAGCATCTTTTTGACAGTTTCAAGTTCTGATGCTAAGGTCCGTGATTTCAGATTTTCCACAATGGTTCGCACTTCATTCATGGAATCCTTGCTTATCTGGTG
This sequence comes from Streptococcus pseudopneumoniae, assembly GCF_001070815.1. Taxonomy (GTDB): domain Bacteria; phylum Bacillota; class Bacilli; order Lactobacillales; family Streptococcaceae; genus Streptococcus; species Streptococcus pseudopneumoniae_P. The sequence continues at coordinate 25,351 of NZ_JVLX01000050.1, forward strand.
AATTTCTTTTAATTCCTTTTCCACCTGTGGATAAGCCTCCATCTGAAACAACTGCAAGGCTAAATCTGTCTTGACACTGAGCATAGCAAAGGTGTGTCCCAGACTATCATGCAAATCCTGACCGATACGACTACGTTCATTTTCAGCAAGCAATAGATTTATCTTGGCATTTTGCTTAGTCTGCGCTTCTTTCAAATCCTCCACAATCCGAATCCGAACCAATCCAAAAGTCATTAAATCGACAAAAGCAAGAATTACAAGTAGATAGAATAGAAACTCAACTTCGATTCTCTGAAAAATCAACAGTTGGCCCACAACAAGGACTTGAGCAAGAAGAAAAGTCCGGACATGTAAAGAATTAAAACTACGTACGCCGAAATGATAAATTAAGAGATTGGCAAGGAAAAAGAAGAACCAGATATAATTTACACCAACAAAGGCGGTATTCCCAGCTACATAGGCTAGCATGATAACCCAACAGAGCCAGGATAAGCGCTGACTCTTGGTGGTTAAAACGCCTAAGTAAGCCACCACAAATAGAATATCAATCAACAAATGCCAGCTAGGTAGCTCCCCAGTCACTACAGGAACGATGGGAAAAACCATAAAAATCAAACTGGCCCAATACATATAGTCTATGCTTTTCAGTCTTTCAAGCATTAAGAATTCTCCTTATGATCTTGAAGGTAAATGGTCAAACCAAACAAAACTGCTGAAAAAACAAGTAGATAAACTGTGGCTGATAAATTGATGCCACCCTCGTTTAAGAAGGTCTTGAGCAACTCCATCAACTGATAAGTTGGTAGGCACTTCCCGATTGCTTGCATCCAGTCTGGAAATAAAGAGATGGGCATCCAGAGTCCGCCTAAAACAGCCAAGCCTAGATAGAGAAGATTTCCCACGACAGACATCAGCTGACTAGAAGGCAAGAGTGTCAAGGTCAAGCCAAGCGCTACAAAAGCTACACTTCCTACTATCAGCAAGAGCGCAGCCCCAATCCAGCTTCCTAGAGGCATATCCACACCTCTAACCAAGTGCCCAACTGAGAAAACAACCAAGATTGAAACCAAATAATCAACCATCATACTTGTTATCTTTGATAGATAATATTCTACCATATTTACTGGAGTATGGCGCAATGTTTTCTGCCAGTTGTTGATTTTATCGGTATGTAAGACAGCTGGAAATGAAAACATGGCTGTCGACATCATGGAAAAGGCCGTCATAGAGATGAGGTAGTCACGCATAAAATTAGCTGGCCCATCTGGTGTATCCTGGTACATGCCTGAAAAGAATAAATAGAAGGCCGTCGGCATCCCTACTGACAATAGATAAGTTACTAATTGTCGTTTGGTCAATAGAAATTCTATCTTGTTTAGTGCGATCCATCGTTTCATCTTAGTCATCTCCTTTTTGTGTTTCTTCAAAGATTGTATCTAGCAAACTACGGTTATTAACTTCAATTTCTTGAATCCTACATCCTGCTTGCACTAACAGTTGCCAGAAAGCATCCGCTTCACGTGTAACTACTTGCAGGGCATCTTGTTTTTGTGACCAGTTTTCAACCAAGTTTGACTGCTCAACGACTTCCTTGTATGCTAGAGGAAGGATAAAGTGCTTTTCAATCTCCTCACTGCGCATGGCTAGAGGTGTTGTATCGCGAATCAACTCTCCCTTATTCAAGACCAAGATTCGGTCCGCTGTATGCTCTACTTCTTCGATATAATGGGACGAATAGAGAATGGTAACTCCCTTAGCTTTTAGCTCCTGAACAATTTCCCAAAAGCGTTGACGGGTTGAAGTATCCATGGCAGCAGTTGGTTCATCTAAAAAGACAAGCTTTGGTCGCCCAATCAAGGTCAAGACAAAAGAGAAAAGACGCTTTTGTCCACCTGACAATTTTTCTGCCAATTGCTCTTTTTGTTGCTTGTCAAACTGCAATAGTTGGTCGATTTCCCGGTTGCTCAAGGGATTTGGGTAAATGCTTTGAAAGAAAGCAATCAACTCTTTTACCTTTAGTTTCTGAACGATTACATTCTCTTGAGGGAGGTAGGATCTTGTATAGCCTAACTGAGAACTCGTCACTGGCAAGCCTTGGATAGATACTTGACCGCTTGTGACCAGTTTATCTCCAAGCAAACAGTCCAAGA
>NZ_JVLX01000051.1:0-44356 GCF_001070815.1 Streptococcus pseudopneumoniae
CTCAAGTACAGCCTGCGGCTAGTTTCCTAGTTTGCTCTTTGATTTTCATTGAGTCTAAGTTGGCTTTTGCATAAGCCTGCCATATTTTTTGTTGGGGTCTGGCAAGTGGGTAATTCTTAAACTCTTCTGGTGAAAGCCAGCGAACTTCCCTATCTGAAAAATTATGGAAGTCAGTCACCTGACCTGCTACAATCTGTACATGCCACTTACGATGGCTAAAAACATGATTGACAGTCTCAAAATGCAGATTAAGCCAATCAACTTCTAGGTCATAGTCCTGCTGGAAACTCTCTTCTGGACTGGGACCAAAGTTCACATTGTCTTCTGTAACCTGATGAAAGAGATCAAACTGCTCCTCTTGCGAAAAGTCATCTACTTCTACCAGTGGGAAATGCCAAAAACCTGCCAATAGCTTTTCACTTTCATTTTTTTCAAGTAAAAATTGTCCCTGTGTATTTTTGACCACCAAGGCTTTAAGATAAATAGGGACAGGCTTTTTCTTGGGAGCCTTGATTGGATAACGGTCCATTGTGCCATGCTGATATGCCGCACTAAAGTCCTTAACTGGACTTTCTTCTGGTCTGGGATTTACAGGAGACTCAATATCCGAACCCAAGTCCATCAAGGCTTGGTTAAAGTCACCTGGCCGTTCTGGGTCAATCAGGATTTCCATCATTGTCTGAAAAATTTTACGATTACTTGGAATCCCAATATCGTAGTTGACTTCAAATAGACGTGCCAGCACTCGCATGACATTACCATCTACAGCCGGCTCAGGCAAGTTAAAAGCAATACTGGAAATAGCTCCTGCTGTGTAAGGACCAATCCCTTTCAAGCTGGAAATTCCTTCATAGGTGTTTGGAAATTGACCACCAAAGTCTGTCATAATCTGCTGGGCTGCAGCCTGCATATTGCGTACTCGAGAATAATAACCCAAACCTTCCCAAGCCTTCAACAAACGCTCTTCAGGGGCAGTTGCCAAACTTTCCACTGTTGGAAACCAGTCCAAGAATCGTTCATAATAAGGAATAACTGTATCCACCCTAGTCTGCTGGAGCATAATTTCAGAGATCCAGATATGATACGGATTCTTACTCCTACGCCATGGTAAATCTCTTTTGTTTTCATCATACCAGGCAAGAAGTTTCTCACGGAAAGAAACAATCTTCTCATCCGGCCACATGACGATACCGTATTCTTTCAAATCTAACATATCTCTAGTATAACACAGAAGGTTCTAACTGTCCTTTTCCTAGTATTAATACTCTTCGAAAATCAAATTCAGACCACGTCAACGTCGCCTTGCCGTAGGTATGGTTCCTGACTTCGTCAGTCTTATCTGCAACCTCAAAGCAGTGCTTTGAGCAACCTGAGGCTAGTTTCCTAGTTTGCTCTTTGATTTTCATTGAGTATAAAAAGCCTCTTCCCGAGGGAAAGAGGACTGAATCTTATTGATGAACAGCTTGGGCTGCTGTGATAAGGGTCAACTTGTAGACATCATCAGCATTACATCCACGAGAAAGGTCGTTAACTGGCTTGTTCAAACCTTGCAAAACAGGTCCAACAGCCGCAAAGCCACCAAGACGTTCAGCCATCTTGTAGCCGATATTTCCTGCCTCGATACCTGGGAAGATAAAGACATTTGCTTGACCAGCAACCGTACTTCCAGGAGCTTTCAGAGCTGCAGTTTCTGGAACGAAGGCTGCATCAAATTGCAATTCCCCATCGATTTCAAGGTCAGGACGCAAGTCGTGAGCAATTTTAGTGGCTTCAACAACCTTATCAACACTTTCACCAAAACCTGACCCTTTAGTAGAATAGCTTAGCATAGCAATTTTAGGTTCGATGCCAAACATCTTAGCTGTGATTGCTGAGTTGATGGCAATTTCAGCCAAGGCTTCTGCATCTGGATTGATGTTGATGGCACAGTCACCAAATAGGTAACGTTCCGTACCACGAACCATGAGGAAGGCACCTGAAGTACGAGTAACATTTGGACGAGTTTTGATGATTTGAAGAGCTGGGCGAACTGTTGAAGCAGTTGAGTGAATCGCACCTGACACCATTCCATCAACCAAGCCCAGGTATACTAACATAACACCAAAATAATTGACATCTTCAACCAAAACCTTGCGTGCATCTTCTTCAGACATTTTGCCCTTGCGACGCTCCACTAAAGCAGCAACCATTTCTTCAAATTTATCGTAGTGTTGAGGGTCGATGACTTCATAACCGTCCTCAATACCTTCGATTTCAAGATAAATTTTAATTTTTTCAGGATTTCCAAGCAAAACAGGAATCACTTCTGTTTCTTTTACCAAGCGTTTAGTCGCTTGAAGAATACGAGGTTCTTCCCCTTCAGGGAGAACGATACGAGCATTTTTACCAACCAAGTTGGCTTTGAGACTTTCAAAAACTTCCATGAGTTTTCTCCTTTAAGATAATAATTATACTCTGAAACTGTTTTTATAGAGTATTAGTTGATAACTGGGTAATAAGGTTGCTAAAATCATCCGGCACGGGACTTTCTAACTGCAAGTCTTGCTCTAAAAATGGATGATAAAAGGATAGGTAATGGCAATGTAGGGCCTGACGTTGGATGCCGTCGTCCAGACTACCCCCATACAAATCATCGCCCAACAAAGGAAAACCAATATGAGAAAAATGGACTCGGATTTGGTGGGTTCGACCAGTGTGCAGGCGAATGTCTACCAAGTGAATATTCCCATAAGAAGCTACAATCTTGTAAGAAGTATGGGCATACTTTCCACCTTTAGCTACGCGTCTGGTAATAATGGAGTCTTCATCACGAGCAATCGGAGCAATAATTTCCCCCTCTGACTCCAAGCGTCCATCGCCTTTAACCAAAGCAAAATAGCGCTTTTCAATAGACTTCTTCTGCAACTGCTTATCTAATCGTGCATGGGCATAGCCGTGCTTAGCAAAGAGCATCAAACCAGAAGTATCTCGATCAAGCCTAGTTACAATGTGAACCTGCTGATTTTCATAGTTTTGCTTGACGTAGTAACCCTTGATAAAATTGGCAATAGTATTGGAGTGGTTGACACTAGGAATAGACGCCACTCCATAGGGTTTATTCAAGACTAGAAAATGGTCATCCTCATAGAGAATATCCAGTGGGCGCTCGATAGCTTCTAGAGTTTCAAAGCCTTCCTCAGCAGGAATATCGATGATAACTCGGTCTCCAATATCCAATAGATACGTCGCATTTTGTGGTTGGTCATTGACCAGTATAGCTCCACCTCGAAATTTAATCTTGGCCAGAAGTCCCTTCGAAACCTCGTGCTTTTTTAAGAAGGTCTTAACCTTGACGTGCTCATCTGCGATAAATTCAAACCTCATTCATCCACCTCGCCGATAAAAGCATCCTTAACACGATTCCAGAAACTGGTGTGGCTAGGTGATGCAACAAAGTGAATCTTATGATGGTCGATTTGATACTCAATACGCTCAATATTACGGAAAGAATAAACGCTATTGTCAACCGAAATGGTATGGTAATCGTTTCTCGTTGGAATGAGTTCAATCTTATCCTTCTTAGGAACAATAATGGAAGAGCCCAGCGTTCGATAAACACGATTATTAAGGCTGGCAATTTCTGTCAACTGAAGAGCTTCAATGGTAGGGTGTAAAACAGCTCCGCCAAGTGATTTGTTATAGGCTGTACTACCAGTCGGTGTCGAAACTGTTAGCCCATCTCCGCGAAAACGTTCAAAGGGAACACCGTTAATCACAACATCCGCCACCATAGTTCGATCGGACCTGCGGATGCTAGCTTCGTTTAGTGCTCTGAAAATCTTAACTTCACCATTCTCAAGAAAGACCTTCACATTTAGAACAGGGTAAGAAACTCTTGCTCCCGTATCTAGCTGCAAATTAGTCACTAGTTTGTCTAACTCAAAATCACGGTAGTCCGTATAGAAGCCCAAATGTCCCGTATGAACACCGATAAAGCGTACCTTGTCAAGCTGGTCTTCGTACTTATGAAAGGCCGACAAGAGCATGCCATCCCCACCAATGGAAATGACAATGTCCGGATTGGTATCATTGAGTATAAACTGATTTCTCTTCAAACGATCTCGCAATTCATACAAAACCCTTTGACTCTGCGGTTTTCTATTAGCTATCAGGTCAATTCGTTTACCTGTATTCTTCATCTGTATCGTCACTGTTTCCTACACCGTCATTTAATTTTCTACTCAAAGGATCAAAAAGAGCCTGGGCTTCCTGGATATCATCTCGAATTTTACCCATTTCTTCATCCAACTGATGGGCAATTTTGGCAGTAATTTCCAGTCTCTTTTTAATTTCCTCTGGGAAATCCCCTTGGTACTTGTAGTTGAGAGAATGTTCTATCGTTGCCCAGAAATTCATGGCCAAGGTACGAATCTGAATTTCCGCCAAAATTGTCTTGGCTCCATTGATGGTATCAACCGTATATTCTACTACCACATGATAGGAACGATAGCCTGATGCTTTTCGATGAGTAATGTAATCTCGCTCCTGTATGATGCGCATGTCCTGACGTTTGCGCAAAATCTCCACTACTTCCTTGACGTCATCTACAAACTGGACCATCACACGCAAGCCAGCAATATCCTGCAAATCGTGTTCCAAGGTCGCATAAGTAATGCCACGACGAGCCATTTTTTCCCTGATACTTTCAATCGGCTTGACTCGACCAGTCACAAACTCAATCGGAGAATGCTTATTTTGCTTGCGATATTGCTTACGAATACCACGAAGTTTAATCTTTAACTCACCAACAGCTTGAATGTAAGGATCTAGAAATTCTTCCCATTCTAAGGTCATATATTCTCCCTTGTTCTCATATTATCCTTCAAAAATATCTTTGATTTTTTCTCCAGATTCATATACAATAAATACAATGCTTATTATACCATAAATCCGCTTTCAACGATAAAGAAAAGGTAAGAAAAATGAAACATTTAGAAATTGAATTGAAAACACTATTGAAAAAAGATGAATACAATCGTCTAAAAGACCAGTTCACAGGTGTCACTCCTGTTCTTCAAAAAAATTACTACATCGACACGCCTGATTTTGAACTGCGAGAAAAGAAAGTTGCTATGCGCATTCGAACTTTTGAAGATTGGGCAGAATTGACACTCAAAGTCCCACAAAGCGTTGGAAACATGGAATACAATCAAAAATTGCAACTAAAAGATGCTGAGTACTATCTGGCTAAGCAAGAACTTCCTCAAGGTCTAGTACTGGATGAATTGTCTAAACATGGTATCCAAACTAGTGATTGGCAGGTGCTCGGTTGTCTAACAACTCTTCGCTATGAAATGCAAACAGCTATTGGCCTTATGGCACTAGATGAAAGTCAGTACTTTGATATGACAGATTACGAATTAGAGCTTGAAGTGGAAAATCACGAGCAAGGCAAACAGAATTTCCAACAATTTTTAGAGGATAATCAGATTTCCTACCAAAAAGCTCCTTCAAAATTGGGTCGATTTGTCAAAAGCATGAAAAATAGCTGAAATAATCTCTATTTTTTGGTAAAATAGAAAAGATAAAAATACACAAATCCTAGGTCATATATGCAAGACAAATATAACTAGGATTTATAAAGTTTACAGAGGACGGTCTATAATGTCAGATAGAAAAAATATGAAACTTTTCGCACTCAACTCTAACCAAGAGATTGCTCAAAAAATTTCGGATGCTGTTGGTATTCCACTCGGAAAACTGTCATCACGTCAATTTTCTGACGGAGAGATCCAAGTGAATATCGAAGAAAGTGTCCGTGGTTATGATGTGTACATCATCCAATCAACAAGTTTCCCTGTTAACAACCACCTAATGGAATTGTTAATCATGGTCGACGCTTGTGTGCGCGCAAGTGCCCACAGTATCAACGTTGTTCTTCCATATTTTGGCTATGCACGTCAAGACCGCATTGCTTCACCACGTGAGCCACTCACAGCAAAACTAGTTGCTAATATGCTGGTTAAGGCTGGTGTTGACCGTATCCTTACACTTGATTTGCATGCTGTTCAGGTTCAAGGCTTCTTTGATATTCCTGTTGATAACCTCTTCACAGTTCCCCTATTTGCAAAACATTACTGCGATAAAGGCCTACTTGGTTCAGATGTTGTTGTCGTTAGCCCTAAAAATTCAGGTGTAAAACGTGCTCGTAGCTTGGCTGAATACCTTGATGCTCCTATCGCCATTATCGACTACCCTCAAGACGATGCAACTCGCAACGAAGGCTATATCATCGGTGATGTTGAAGGTAAGAAAGCTATCTTAATTGACGATATTCTGAATACAGGACGTACCTTCTCTGAAGCTGCTAAAATCGTTGAACGTGAAGGGGCTACAGAAATTTATGCTGTTTCTAGCCACGGTCTCTTCGTCGAAGGTGCTGCTGAACTTCTTGATAATACTAATATTAAAGAAATTCTTGTGACTGATTCAGTAGCAACAAAAGAAAAAACTCCTAAAAACGTATGCTACATCACTGCTAGTGAGTTAATTGGTGATGCTATCGTCCGTATTCACGAAAGAAAACCAGTCAGCCCACTCTTTGCCTACAACAAAAAGAAATAAGGTGATTCTTTGATTTATTTGGACAATGCTGCAACGACTCCTATGTCATCAGTTGCTATTTCAGCTATGACTAAGGTTATGCAAGAAACCCATGGCAATCCTTCTAGTATCCATGGTCATGGTCGTCAAGCTGGCAAACTTTTGCGTGAAGCCCGTCAGGAACTAGCTCAATTACTGGGAACAAAACCTCAACATATCTTTTTCACTTCTGGTGGAACCGAAGGCAACAATACTGCTATCATCGGCTACTGCCTTCGTCATCAAGAAAAAGGAAAACATATCATCACAACTGCCATCGAGCACCATGCTGTCCTTGAAACAATTGATTACTTGGTTCAGCACTTCGGTTTTGAAGTAACCATTATCCAGCCAAAAAATCAGGAAATCACCGCCCAGCAAATTCAAGAGGCCTTACGTGACGATACGATTTTGGTTTCTACCATGTTTGCCAATAATGAGACAGGAAACCTACTTCCCATTGCTGAAATTGGCCAAATACTCAAGCAACATCCTGCTGCCTACCATGTTGATGCAGTTCAGGCTATCGGTAAAATCCCTATTCACCCAGAAGAATTGGGCATTGATTTTCTCACTGCTTCAGCCCATAAATTCCATGGTCCTAAGGGAATCGGTTTTCTCTACGCATCAAGCATGGACTTTGATTCCTATCTTCATGGCGGAGATCAAGAACAGAAAAAACGAGCAGGAACTGAAAATCTAGCTTCCATCGTTAGCATGGTTGCAGCCCTAAAAGAAGACCTAGAAAAACAAGAAGAACATTTTCAACATGTACAAAATCTAGAAACTGCCTTTCTTGCGGAGCTTGAGGGAGTTCAGTATTACCTGAACAGAGGAGAACACCATCTACCTTATGTCCTCAATATTGGATTTCCTGGGCAGAAAAATGACCTCCTACTCCTTCGTCTAGACTTAGCTGGAATTTCAATCTCTACTGGCTCGGCCTGTACTGCAGGCATTGTCCAATCCAGCCATGTTCTTGAAGCCATGTACGGGGAAAATTCAGAACGTTTGAAAGAATCCGTTCGCATCAGTTTGTCTCCACAAAATACTATCGAAGACCTAGAAACCCTCGCAAAAACCTTAAAAGAAATTATCGGAGGTTAGCCATATGGCATTTGAAAAAACCATTCAGTTAAAAAATTGTCGTTACGACTACACTCTTAGCCCTTCTGTTAAGAAATTCACCCTCAAAGACAACACTTTTTTTGAAACAAAAGTTGGTAACTATGAACTGACTCGCCTACTTGAAAAGGTTCCAAACAGCGGTGAAGGCTTCCAACTAAAAATCATCATTAACAAGGAACTCACAGGGGCTAAAATCAATATCACTGACAAGTTTGGTCTTCGTCTAGTTGATATTTTCAAATCAGAAGACCACCACATTCATCAGGAAAAATTCTATTTCCTCATGGATAGCTTGGTAGAACGTGGTGTCTTTACAAAAGCGGAAAGATAGAGCCAAAATGTTTGAACTGACCTATAAGGACAGCTATCATGTAGAGCGCACTCTCAAGTATGAGGATTACGAGGCTCTCATGCTGGCTCTGTCAGGATGTGTGACTCTGCCAGATACACTTTATGTAACTTCTTTGACCTTTAAAGGGCAGGAAGTTTACCAAGGACTGGTCGGAGACCTCTACCGTTTTCTATCACATGCAGATTTTTTACATCAAAACTAAGATTTTTCTTAGTTTTTTCTTGTTTTTGTTGATTTTTTCACAATGTTTCTATAAAATAGAAGAATAGAAAGGTTGTGATTTTGTGAAAGATAAACAGTCTGCTATTCCAAAAGCTACAGCGAAAAGACTCTCTCTCTACTATCGAATTTTTAAGAGATTTCATGCAGAAAAGATTGAACGTGCCAACTCTAAGCAAATTGCAGAGGCTATCGGTATTGATTCCGCGACCGTACGTCGTGATTTTTCCTATTTTGGTGAACTAGGTCGCCGTGGTTTTGGCTATGATGTCAAAAAACTGATGACATTTTTTGCCGATTTGCTCAATGATAACTCTATTACCAATGTCATGCTTGTTGGTATTGGTAATATGGGCCATGCCCTTCTCCACTATCGCTTCCATGAGCGCAACAAGATGAAGATTATCATGGCCTTTGACCTTGATGACCATCCTGAAGTCGGTAGCCAAACTCCTGATGGGATTCCCATTTACGGAATTTCTCAAATTAAGGATAAAATCCAGGATGCTGATGTGAAGACTGCTATCCTGACCGTTCCTAGCGTCAAATCACAAGAGGTTGCTAATCTCTTGGTAGATGCTGGCGTGAAAGGGATTCTCAGTTTTTCACCAGTCCATCTGCATTTACCAAAAGATGTGGTCGTTCAATATGTCGATTTAACAAGTGAACTCCAAACCCTCCTCTATTTCATGCGAAAAGAGGATTAGAAAGCGAAAATCATTTTATGAAAAAACCAGTTATTGGGATTACAGGAAACGAAAAAACTCATCCAGATGATGACATCATGATGAGCTACGCAGCAAAAGGCTTTGTGGAAGGCGTTAAAGACGCTGGAGGGATTCCCATCATCCTACCGATTGGTGATCAAGAAATGGCCTGCCACTATATCAGTATGATTGACAAGCTCATCTTGACAGGTGGGCAAAATGTTGATCCTAAATTCTATGGTGAACCAAAAACCATTGATAGCGATGACTACCACCTTCAAAGAGATATCTTCGAAATAGCCCTCATCAAGGAAGCTATCAAACAGAAAAAGCCAATTTTCTCTGTCTGCCGTGGGACTCAACTCTTTAACGTTGCCATGGGCGGAACTCTGTACCAAGATATCGAAGACCACTGGCAGGATTGTTCTGCCGAGTACACAACCCAGCGCTTGGTAACCGAACCAGATACTGTTCTTCGAGAAATCTATGGAGAAATCTCCCATATCAACTCTTTCCACCACCAGAGTATCAAGGATTTAGCTCCCAACTTAAAGATTGCAGCTCATGATCCTAAGGATGGTATCATTGAAGCTGTCATGAGTACGGATGATGTTGCCTTCCTCGGTGTCCAATGGCATCCAGAATTTCTTTTTGAAAATCGTCCCAAAGATAAAAACCTCTTTGACTATATCGTTAATGAACTTTAGATTAAATCTGTCTTTTCTCGATAACTAAAGTAACTGGAGTGAGAGACAATCAAATGGTCCAAGAGGACAATTCCCATCAGATCGCAGGCTTCTTTGACAAGTTTAGTGACATGATCATCATTTCGGCTAGGGGCCACCGCTCCTGAAGGATGATTATGAACCAAGATGAGAGAAGTCGCCATATGCTTGATAGCATAGTGAAGAATCTCTCGCGGTTCAGCAATACTACGAGTGGCAGAACCGATAAAAATGGTCTGTTGATGGATGATTTGATTTTGAGTATTGAGATAGAGCGCCACCAGGTGCTCTTGTTTTTTATCCCCCAATTCCTGTTGCATCTTCTTGGCCAACTTTTGACTGCTGAGAATACTTTCCATCTCAAGGGTTTCGTGTTTATGAATACGATGGCCCAGTTCAATCATGGCTTGTAACTCTATTGCCTTAACTCGTCCGATACCAGATAGACTCTGCAATTCCTGCAGTGTCATTTTTTTCAAATCTGTTAGGCTTGAAAGATTATTCAAGACTTTCTGGGCAATTTCAAAAACACTGGCCTGACGTGTTCCTGTTCTGAGTAAAATAGCTAGCAACTCTTGGTTACTGAGCGCTTCCACTCCTTCTTGGGCAAGTCTTTCTCTTGGCAATAGTGAATCTTCTTGGAATGAAATACTGTACATAAAAATCCTCCTCACTTTATTATTCGTGAGAAGGATGAAAAATTAGATTTTTTTCTCAATTGGGGCCACACTGGCCAAAAGTTTTTTCAAACCAACTTCTGGGAAATTGATTTTTAATTCCTGCGTAGCACCGCTACCTGAAACTTCCAGAACAGTTCCCTCTCCCCATTTCTTGTGGAGGGCAATGTCACCAATGGACCAATTTGTTTCGCTAGACGCTGATTTTGCACCAGCTGTAAATTGACCAAATGGGAGACCGCTTGACTGGATAGTTTTTGGGGCCGCACTGCGTTTACGGTCTTGAAGAGCCTGGGCCAAACTCATACCTTGACCGAAGGCAAGGCCACCACTACTATATGATGCTTTAAAGCTTGTATTTGCTGGACGAGCCAGACCTTGATACTCAAGCAAGTCTGAACTGATTTCGTTAATAAATCGAGTAGGACGGTTGTAGTTGGTACGACCAAAAAGCAGGCGTGAGTTGGCATTTGTCAGATAGAGGATTTTCTCTGCACGCGTAATTCCTACATAGGCCAGACGGCGCTCTTCTTCTAGTTCATCTTGATCTTCAGCAGCACGACTAAGTGGAAAGACATTTTCTTCCATCCCAATCAAAAAGACAACTGGAAACTCGAGACCTTTGGCAGCATGCAGGGTCATTAGAGTAACTTCTGATGTCTCCTGACTACCTGAATCGGTGTCCGCAATCAAGGCTAAATCATTTAAGAAACGACTCAGTTTGTCCAGACCAGTTTCTTCTTCTGGCTCATCAGAGGTGTCATCAAAGTTTTTCGTCACAGAAAGGAACTCTTCAATATTTTCAACCCGAGCCTTACTTTCCAGAGTTGCTTGGGCATTAAGAATATCAACGTAACCTGTTTTTTCTAGGACGGCCTCAACCAACTCTGTAATATTTAATTGATCTAGCTGCTCTCGTAAATCTAGAATCATATTGGCAAAATCCCAGATAGACTGGGCTGCTTTACCCTTGATACCAGATAACATGATGTTTGCTGAAGCATCTAGCATAGACATGTTTTGCATATTGGCAAAGTCACGGATTTTCTCAACAGTGCCTGGGCCAATTCCACGTTTCGGCTCGTTGATAATACGCTCAAAACTGATATTGTCACTCAAATTGGCAATAAGATTGAGGTAAGCAATAATATCTCGGATTTCCTTACGGCTGTAGAACTTGGTTCCGCCAACCATGGTATAAGGAATATTTGACTTGAGCAAGGCTTCCTCAATAGTACGGGACTGCGCATTTGTACGATAGAGAACTGCAAAATCCTTGTGAAGGAAGTTTTGACTCCGACCAAGTTCATCGATAGTTCTGGCTACAAATACAGCTTCATCTAGCTCATCATTGGCACGATAGTAAACGATTTGTTCCCCATCAGCATTTTGAGTCCAGAGATTCTTAGGACGGCGATTTTTATTGTTTTTAATGACCTCGTTGGCCGCTTGAAGAATGGTTTTAGTGGAGCGGTAATTCTCCTCCAACAAAACAACCTTGGCTTGGGGATAATCCTTTTCGAAGTCCAAGATATTCTGCATATCAGCACCACGCCAACCGTAGATAGACTGGTCCGCATCCCCAACCACACAGATATTTTTAAAGCGAGACGCTAAGAGTTTGACTAGTTGGTACTGGGCATGGTTGGTATCTTGGTACTCATCAACGTGGATGTATTGGAATTTCTGTTGATAGTAAGTCAAAACATCAGGATTTTGATCAAAGAGACGCAGGGTCAGCATAATCAAATCATCAAAGTCAACCGACTCCGACTGACGAAGCTCTTTTTGATAAGCAGTGTAACACTGGGCCACGATTTGCGTATACATATCACCAGCTTGAGCAGCATAAGCCACATCATCAATCAAGTCATTCTTAGCATTGGAAATGGTTCCCAAAATAGTTCGTTCATTCCATTTTTTAGGATCCAAGTTCAACTGCTTGAGAATGCGTTTCATGAGCGTTCGCTGTTCACCAGGATCCACAATAGTAAAATTACGATTGTAGCCAATATGATCCGCATCACGACGCAGAATACGAACACACATGGAGTGAAAGGTCGCTATCAGACAGTCCTGGGTGGCTGGATTGAGGCTATAAGCACGCTCCTTCATCTCACGCGCAGCCTTATTAGTAAAGGTAATGGCCAAGATATTCCAGGGATTGACCAGCTTTTCATCAATCAGATAAGCAATGCGGTGGGTCAAAACACGAGTCTTTCCAGAACCAGCCCCTGCCATGATTAACAAGGGACCTTCTGTCGTTTGCACCGCCTCAGCCTGACGGTCATTCATTCCATTTAATAATGCGTTCATCTTCTCTTCCTTACTCTTGAAGTCAATATTTCTATTATATCAGAATTCAAGGAAAATATCTTTACCTAGACTGGTTACGTGTAGAAGGCAACTTCTTATATCTAGATAAAAAATGAGCTTGGATATTATTTCCAAACTCATTTAAAGTCAATTGCAATATACTAGAACAAGCCTAGAACAGTTCCATCGCTTTCAACATCCATGTTGAGAGCTGCTGGACGTTTTGGTAGGCCTGGCATGGTCATGACATCGCCAGTTAAGGCAACGATGAAGCCTGCACCTAATTTTGGCACCAATTCGCGAATGGTAATTTCAAAGTTTTCAGGTGCTCCAAGTGCATTTGGATTGTCTGAGAAGCTATACTGGGTCTTAGCCATACAGATTGGCAATTTGTCCCAACCGTTTTGAACGATTTGAGCGATTTGAGTTTGAGCTTTCTTCTCAAAGTTCACTTTGCTACCACGGTAGATTTCAGTAACAATCTTTTCAATCTTTTCTTGAACAGAAAGGTCATTGTCATACAAACGTTTATAGTTAGATGGGTTTTCAGCGATAGTCTTAACAACTGTTTCGGCAAGTGCTACTCCACCTTCTGCACCATCAGCCCAGACACTAGCCAATTCAACTGGTACATCGATTGAGTCACAAAGTTCTTTCAAGGCTGCAATTTCAGCTTCTGTATCAGATACAAATTCGTTAATCGCAACAACTGCTGGAATACCGAACTTACGGATATTTTCAACGTGGCGTTTCAAGTTAGCAAAACCGGCACGAACCGCCTCCACATTTTCCTCTGTCAAAGCGTCTTTAGCCACACCTCCATTCATCTTAAGAGCACGAAGGGTTGCAACAATAACTACTGCATCTGGAGATGTTGGCAAGTTTGGTGTCTTAATATCAAGGAATTTCTCAGCACCAAGGTCTGCACCAAAACCAGCTTCAGTAACTGTATAATCAGCCAAGTGAAGAGCTGTTGTAGTTGCCAAGACTGAATTACATCCATGAGCAATATTGGCAAATGGACCACCGTGTACAAAGGCAGGTGTACCGTAAATTGTCTGAACCAGGTTCGGCTTAATCGCATCCTTCAAGATCAAAGCTAAAGCACCTTCAATCTGCAAATCACCTACAGAAACAGGTGTACGATCATAGCGATAACCAATAACGATATTCGCCAAACGGCGTTTCAAGTCCTCGATGTCTGTTGCCAAGCAAAGAATTGCCATGATCTCTGAAGCAACTGTAATGTCAAAGCCATCCTCACGTGGAATACCATTTAGAGGGCCACCAAGCCCAACTGTTACATGGCGAAGAGCACGGTCGTTCAAGTCCACAACACGTTTCCAAAGGATACGACGTTGGTCAATTCCCAACTCATTCCCTTGGTGCAAGTGGTTGTCAATCAAGGCAGAAAGCGCATTGTTGGCAGTCGTAATGGCATGCATGTCTCCAGTGAAGTGAAGGTTGATGTCTTCCATTGGCAGAACTTGAGCGTAACCACCACCAGCGGCACCACCCTTGATACCCATTACTGGACCAAGAGATGGTTCGCGAATAGCAATCATGGTTTTCTTGCCAATCTTGTTCAAGGCATCCGCAAGACCAATGGTAATAGTTGATTTTCCTTCACCTGCAGGTGTTGGATTGATGGCAGTAACCAGAATCAATTTTCCAACTGGATTGCTCTCAACTGCACGAATTTTATCAAAGCTGAGCTTAGCCTTGTACTTTCCATACAACTCCAAATCGTCGTAAGAAATACCAAGTTTCTCTACAACATCAACAATTGGCTTCAACTCAATACTCTGTGCGATTTCAATATCTGTTTTCATTCAAAACTCCTCTAACCTCTTATATGATAACTCATTATAACACAAAACAAGATTTTTAACATCCTAAAACTCTCTAAACGTTCGTAAATATCCCTGTTTTTAAGGTTTTTAGAGTCCTTTCTTAAATTTTATATGGCTTTATAGTTTGAAACTATATTCTTTCCTTTTACCAAATTTTTATCACTTTCATTTTACTTACCGTTTATTTTTGTGTACAATAGTGCTATGAAAATTTTAGTTACATCGGGCGGTACCAGTGAAGCTATCGATAGCGTCCGTTCTATCACTAACCATTCTACAGGACGCTTGGGGAAAATCATCACAGAAACCTTGCTTGCTGCAGGGCATGAAGTTTGTTTGATAACAACAAAACGAGCTCTGAAGCCAGAAGCCCATCCCAACCTAAGCATTCGAGAAATTAACAATACCAAGGACCTTCTCCTTGAAATGCAAGAACGTGTCAAGGACTATCAGGTCTTGATTCACTCAATGGCTGTGTCCGATTACACTCCTGTTTATATGACAGGTCTAGAGGAAGTTCAGTCTAGCTCCAATCTAGAAGAATTTTTAAGCAAGCAAAATCATCAAGCTAAGATTTCTTCAACTGATGAGATTCAGGTTTTATTCCTGAAAAAAACACCAAAAATCATCTCTCTAGTCAAGGAGTGGAATCCTGCTATTCATCTGATTGGTTTCAAACTGCTGGTTGATGTCTCTGAGGATTATCTCATCGAGATTGCCAGAAAAAGTCTTATCAAGAACCAAGCAGACTTAATCATTGCAAATGACCTCACTCAAATCTCAGCAAAGCAGCACAGAGCTATCTTTGTTGAGAAAGATCAGCTTCAAACAGTCCAGACTAAAGAAGAAATTGCAAAACTCCTCCTTGAAAAAATTCAAGCCTACCATTCATAGAAAGGAAAGCTATGGCACATATTCTCTTGGCTGTAACGGGCTCAATCGCCTCTTATAAGTCAGCAGATTTAGTCAGTTCGCTTAAAAAACAAGGTCATCAAGTCACTGTCTTAATGACCCAAGCTGCTACAGAGTTTATCCAACCTTTGACACTACAGGTACTCTCACAGAATTCCGTCCACCTGGATGTCATGAATGAACCCTATCCTGATCAGGTTAATCATATTGAACTTGGCAAAAAAGCAGATTTATTTATCGTGGCCCCTGCAACAGCTAACACTATTGCAAAACTAGCTCACGGCTTTGCCGACAACATGGTGACCAGTACGGCTCTAGCCTTGCCAAGTCATATCCCAAAACTCATCGCACCAGCTATGAATACGAAAATGTATGATCATCCGGCAACTCAGGCTAATCTGAAAACATTAGAAAGCTATGACTATCAGCTGATTGCTCCTAAGGAATCCCTACTAGCTTGTGGCGACCATGGACGAGGAGCTTTAGCTGACCTCACAATTATTTTAGAAAGAATAAAGGAAACTCTCGATGAAAAAACGCTCTAATATTGCACCCATTGCTATCTTTTTTGCAACCATGCTCGTGATACACTTTCTGAGCTCACTTATCTTTAACCTTTTTCCATTTCCAATCAAACCGACCATTGTTCATATTCCTGTCATTATTGCCAGCATTATCTACGGTCCACGCGTTGGGGTTACACTTGGATTTTTGATGGGGCTACTTAGCTTGACGGTTAACACAATTACAATTCTACCGACAAGCTACCTCTTCTCTCCCTTCGTACCAAATGGGAACATCTACTCAGCTATCATTGCCATCGTCCCACGTATTTTGATTGGTTTAACTCCGTATCTAGTCTATAAACTGATGAAAAATAAAACTGGTCTGATTTTAGCTGGTGCCCTTGGTTCACTTACCAACACAGTCTTTGTACTTGGCGGAATTTTCTACCTTTTTGGAAATGTTTTTGATGGTAATATCCAAAAACTCCTAGCAACTGTTATCTCAACAAATTCGATTGCTGAATTAGTCATTTCCGCAGTTCTAACCCTAGCCATTGTCCCACGACTACAAACCTTGAAGAAATAAAAATAATCTCCGCTTTCAAGCTTGAAGGTGGAGATTTTGTTTGATATAGTTACTATTATTAGTGAAATCTTTACCAATATCTAACTAAAAATGACCTATAAACCTAAGTAAATCCTTGCTTTATTGTCTTGTTTATTGTACTATACTAGTGTATATACAGTTAAAAAGGAGATTCTTATGAACACACGGAAAAAGACACAATTTATGACAATGACTGCCCTCTTAACGGCTATTGCAATTTTGATTCCAATTGTTATGCCTTTCAAGATTGTCATTCCACCTGCTTCCTATACTTTAGGAAGCCACATCGCTATTTTTATTGCCATGTTCTTGTCGCCCTTGATGGCTGTTTTTGTCATCCTAGCCTCTAGTTTTGGATTTTTGATGGCAGGCTATCCCATGGTTATCGTTTTTCGAGCTTTTTCCCATATCTTTTTTGGGACTTTGGGGGCTCTTTACCTACAAAAATTCCCCGATACCCTAGATAAACCAAAAACTTGCTGGATTTTCAACTTTGTGTTAGCGCTTGTCCATGCCCTTGCTGAAGTATTAGCTTGTGTCGTTTTTTATGCAACTTCCGGTACCAATGTAGAAAATATGTTTTATGTTCTATTTGTACTAGTTGGATTTGGCACAATTATTCATAGTATGGTAGACTATACATTAGCACTAGCTGTCTATAAAGTGCTTCGCAAACGCCGTTAAAAGGAAGAACTATGACAAAAGATCGCAAACAAGCCCTGCTCCAACTCTTGAAAGAAACTCCTAAAGCCCTCAATGGCCAAAGTTTAGCTGAACATTTTCATGTTACACGCCAGGTCATTGTACAGGACATTGCAATTTTAAGAGCCGATGGCGCTCCTATCCTATCCACCAATCGTGGCTACGTCTATAAGCAAATTGAAACCAATCCTTATGTTCACAAACTTTTCAAAGTGAAACATGAAGTTGAAGAAATCGGTCAAGAACTCCTTGCTATCGTAGATAATGGCGGACGTGTTCAAAACACATTGATTGACCATCCCGTCTATGGAGAAATTGAAACCTTGCTGAAACTGTCTTGTCGTAGAGATGTGCAACATTTTCTAGAACAAGTCGAGCATTCAGATTTTAGACCTCTGTCTGAATTAACAGATGGTATCCATTACCACCTAGTTGAAGCCGAAACACAACAAGACCTCCACTATATCGAGGAGGCCTTGGATCAGCTAGGTTATTTAGTAAAAGACTAGAAGATTTTCTTCGCCCAGCCATCTTCTGTACGGTGGCGGTAGAAAAATTCAGATTTGTCAGGAGCTTCCATCATCTCCATCAAAGGTAGCATATCATAGGCCAGATCCAAGTTTGGAATCTGGTCTTTTTGTACCCAAGAGTTCAAATAGTAGCAATGATATTTAAAAACTACATTGAATGAAGATGAATAAGTACCTACTTATTAAAAAAATATATCACCAGTTATGTTGATCAACATTATCCTTAGTCACAAGATAAATTGGAGAAACTGTTTCTTTTTCTAGTTTTTTCCCTTGATAATGATCAATTGCTGATTGAATAGCGATTTCACCCATCTTAGCTGGTTGCTGAGCAATAGTGGCAGTAATATCACCTTTTGCAATAGCATCATGTGCATCTGGTTGACCATCGATACCAACAATTAATACATTGCTAAGACCAGCTGCTTTTACTGCTTGTGCAGCTCCCAATGCCATCTCATCATTCTGTGCGAAAATCGCTTGTACTTCTTTGTTTCCTTGAATCATATTTTGCGCTGTATTCAAAGCTTTTGCACGATCAAAATTAGCAGATTGACTAGAAAGAACATCTAAATTTGTCTTTGAAATTTGTTCAAATCCTTTACCTCTATCTACTGTTGCAGAAGCGCCTGGGACCCCTGATAATTCAAAAGTTTTTGCTTTTTCTCCCAATTGCTTGGTAATAAATTCAGCAGCCATTTTACCCGCTTCTACATTATCAGAAGCAACAGTTGTCAAGACTTCACCACCATTACTACCGCGGTCAATTAAGATTACTGGAATGTTTGCATTATTAGCAGCTTTAATAGATGTCACAATTGCATCAGAATCAACTGGATTAATTAGCAAAGCATCTACATTTTGACTAATAAAATTTTGAATATCATCTGCTTGTCTAGCAGCATCATCTTGTGCATCTGCTATCTTCAAAGTTACTTCTTTTTCCCCTGCAGCTTTTTCAAGACCATCTTTCATAGCTACAAAATAAGGATTGTTAGTAGTAGAAATAGAAACTCCCAATTTTAATTCTTTTGCCGACTTTTGAGTCGTAGATTTATTATCATTTGATGAATTTCCTAAACCAGTTTTTCCACAAGCTACTAAAGCAAAAATAAATGTTACAAACAAAGCAAAAATGCTAATTTTTTTAATAATTTTCATGTTATTACTCCTCGTAATATATATCTATAGGGATAGTTTTCATCCCGACTATTGTTCGTCATCTAATAAATTGTTACTATTTCCAAAAAAACTTGAAAAATTATTCTACTATTTTACAACTTTAAAACGATCAATCAAAACAGCGATTAAAATTACAACTCCTTTTACTACTTGTTGCCAAAATGCTGAAACACCAATAATATTAAGTCCATTATTCAAAACTCCAATAATTAAAGCACCTATTAGAGTCCCCAGTATACGACCTTTACCTCCAGATAAAGAGGTTCCCCCAAGAACAACAGCTGCAATAGCATCCATTTCATAACTAGCACCTGCTGTTGGTTGAGCAGAACTTAAGCGTGATGTTATAATCAATCCAGAAATTGAAGCCATAATACCTGATATTGAATAAATGATAATTTTCACTTTATTTAATTTTACACCTGATATATATGCTGCTTTTTCATTCCCCCCTATAGCATATACAGATTTACCAAATGCTGTTTTATGAAGTAAAACATATAAAACAATAAATACAATAAACATAATAATTACAGGAAATGGAATTCCGACTATGTAACCTTGCCCCAAAAATTGAAATAAGAATGTATCACTTAATCCTTTTGTAATAGGATTCCCATTTGTATAAACAAGTGTTGCGCCTCTAAAAATAG
Source organism: Streptococcus pseudopneumoniae (assembly GCF_001070815.1). Lineage (GTDB taxonomy): Bacteria > Bacillota > Bacilli > Lactobacillales > Streptococcaceae > Streptococcus > Streptococcus pseudopneumoniae_P. The sequence continues at coordinate 19,691 of NZ_JVLX01000051.1, forward strand.
TCATAGTTGCTAAAGTAACGATAAATGGAGCTAATTTCCCGTAGGAAATCAATAAACCATTCATCACCCCCAGAATGCAACCCAAAATTAAAGAGATTAGAATTGCTAATGTAACAGGCATTCCAGATCCTAATAGGCCAGCTGTTAGCGCACTGGATAAGGCTAAAATTGATCCAACTGATAAATCAATTCCACCTGTTAGAATAACAAAGGTCATTCCAAAAGCAATCAGTGCATTTGATGTTACTTGCAATAGTAAATTTAACAGATTATTTGCTGTTAAAAAATTTGAATTGATAATAGTGATGACAGCCATTAAAATTATCAATGCTATTACTGTTGTCAATTCTGACATATACTTCATAGTATTTTTCACACTATTGTCCTCCTGTAGCTAGTTGCATAACTTTTTCTTGTGTAGCTTCTTGACGTGTTAATTCTCCACTAATTCTACCTTCATGCATGACCATAATACGATCACTGACTCCAATCACTTCTGGTAAATCTGAAGAGACCATAATAATCGGTACACCTCGTTCAGCTAATTCATTCATTAATTGGTAAATTTCACGCTTAGCTCCAACATCTACCCCACGAGTTGGCTCATCTAAAATCAGTACTTTTGGTGCAATACCTATCCATTTTGCTAAAACTACTTTCTGTTGATTACCACCAGAAAGTGTCCCAACTTCCTTATCTGGATAACCTGATTTAATTTGTAACCTATCAATTAAGCGTTGTACAAATATATCACTTGTTTTATTATCAAAAATGCCATTTTTAACAAAATCACGAGTACTAGGTAAAGTCATATTATCTTTGATAGAAAAATCTAAAATCAATCCCTCATCTTTACGATCTTCTGTTAAGAAACCAATTCCATGCTTAATTGCTTCAAAAGGATTTTTAATTATCAGTTCTTCTTCGTTTATTATAATTTGACCAGATTTTAAAGAATCAATTCCAAAAATTGCTCGCATTATTTCAGTACGACCAGCCCCCATCAAACCAGAAAAACCAAGAATTTCCCCTTGACGTACATAGAAAGAAACATCCGTAAAAGAATTACCAGAAAGATTCTTAGCTTGAAAAACAATATTCCCAATCTCAGCCTTTTTTTCTGGATAATAATCTTCTAATTCACGACCTACCATCTTTTGAACTAATTCATCCGCATTAGTTAACTTCGTTTTCTTGGTATCAATTACAAACCCATCTCTCATAACAGTTATAAGATCTGTGATCTTAAAGATTTCTTCCATGCGATGTGAAATATACACAATACCTACACCATCAGATTTTAATCCTTCTATCACTTTGAAAAGTGTTTCAGTTTCACGATCAGTTAAAGCTGCTGTAGGTTCATCCATAATTAACAAGGAAACTTCTGATAATAAACATTTTGCTATTTCTATCATTTGTTGTTGTCCAACTGATAATTGACCAATAATCGCATCGAGAGGAATAGAGATATTAAGACGTTTAAATGCTTCTTTAGCTTTCTTTTCCATACTAGCTTTATCTAGAAAGCCAATCGAATTTTTAATTTCTCTTCCTAAAAAAAGATTATCAAGTACAGTCATATCTGGCCAAGTATTCATTTCTTGATGGATAAAACTCACTCCAAACCGTTCTGCCTCTTGAGGATTAGAAAATGTTTTTTCTTTTCCATCAATAAAAATAGTTCCTGAAGTAGCTGGAAAAAGACCAGTTAAAATATTCATTAAGGTTGATTTGCCTGCACCATTCTCTCCCATTAAAGCATGAACTTCTCCTGAATTAAGAACCAAATCAATACTTTCTAAAACACGATTATTTCCAAAAGACTTTGAAATGTTCTTCATTTCAATTTTCATAGGCAACCCCCTTCTAAATAATAACTCCTGATTGCAAGATTATATTCGAATATGGTGTATCTTCCCCAGTGCGAATAACTGCCTTTACTTTAGCATTCATAGCTTTCAATTCTTCGTGACTAATATATTCAACAATTATATTTGGTCCTAAAAGATCTAGAACTGCTTGCCACTGTTCTTTATTTTTTTCTTTAATTTCTTCTGCTAAGAAAATTTTTTCAATAAGTACATAATCTGAATATTCTTTTAAAACTTCTAAAAAACTTGGATTACCTTTTCTTAATGCTAAATCGATTTTATCAACACCTTTTGGAACTGGCAATCCTAAATCTCCGATACAAACCAAATCCATATGACCTAAATCATCAGCTAGTTTTGCTATATTACTATTTAAAATCCCATATTTCTTCATATCCTGAATGCTCCTTTATTTCTTTCAAACTTGGCATACCTCCTTGCGCTCCAAATCTTTGAACAGAAAGATGTGAAGCAATCGTTGCAAAGGACAATGCAACATTCATCTCTTTTCCTTTTGAGATAGCATAAGCAAAAGCACCATTAAACGTATCTCCTGCTCCTGTAGTATCAACTACTTCAGCTTTTATAGCAGGAATTTTCTTAACTGCTGTCCCATCATGATAAATAGAGCCTTCAACTCCTAATGTTACAATCATTTTATTAGGATAAATTTTAATAATTTCCTCTAATTTCTTATCTGGAAAAAGCTCTGAACATTCATGCTCATTAGGAGTAATAAAATCACAAAAAGGAATCATCTCTTTGTCTGTTTCTCTAGCTGGTGCAGGATTGTAAAGAACCTTAACTTGATTTTCTTGGCAAAATTTAGCTATAGATAAGTTAGCTTCATGTGGTATTTCATTCTGTAATACAACAATACTTGCATCACTAATTAGTTTCCACTCATTGTTCCAATCATTTGTTTTAACAAAATTATTAGCTCCAGGATAATAAATAATCCTATTATCACCTCCGTATAAAGTAATTTGTGCAACTCCTGTAGATTGTGGTACCGTTCCCACATATTCTACAGAAATATTATTATCTTGTAGATTACTTAATAAATCTGATGAAAAAATATCTTCTCCAACGCTCCCAAATATATAAATATTATCTTCAACACTGGATAATCTACCAATAGCTACAGCTTGATTTGCACCTTTTCCACCCGGAACTATATTAAATGAATCACCAAAAATCGTTTCACCTCCTTCTGGAATCCTTTTTGTTCTCATAACTAAGTCCATTGAAATGCTTCCAACAACAACAATTTTACTCATTACTTTCTCCTTAATGTATTTCTTTCTATGTATCTTACAGGAAGTTTAATTTTAGCTTCATCTATAGAGAACTTATTTGCCATATTATAGATTAGCTTCGCAGCTTGTTCTCCCATTTTATATGATGATTGGTGAATAGTTGATAAAGAAGGATAAATAAATTGACTAAGTACAATATCATCATAACCAATGATTTGAATATCATCTGGAATTTTTTTCCCAATTGCTAAAATTTCATGAATATAAGCTATCGCATGAATATCAGAAGGTGCTATAATGCTATCAATATTTGGATTTCTTTTTAAATTATCTTTAGCTTCTTTTTGAATTTTTTCAAAATCAAATGTTTCACTTTCTTCAATACAAATTTCTAAAGATTTATTCCTCAAATAGTTTAAACTTGCTTCAAATCGGTCCATAATATTCTCAGCTTTATCATCTAAAATTTTGATGATCATAACTTTCTTAGCGCCAGCATTCCAAATTGCTTTAGCAGCCAAACGTCCACCCAACTGATTATCAGAAAAAACACCATAGCCTGTATCTTTACTAATCCGGTCAACCACAACAACAGGTAATGTTAGATTTGGAAATTCCTTTGTAAAGTCAAGTGTTGTTATAATACCAGCTGCATTTGTTTTTAACAAAAGGTTTATATATTCTTCTAACGAATCATGATCTGAAATAGTACCAACCATAATCCTATAACCTTTATCTTTCAAATATGATTCGGCTCCTCGAACCAATCTTGGGAAGAACGGATTAGAAATATCTGGCAATAAGAGTCCTACCATTTGATTTTTTTTAGTTTTTAAAGATTGTGCTAATACATTTGGTGTGTAATTTAATTTCTTGATAGCATTTTTTATCTTTTCTCTCGCATCATCTCCGACATAGCCTTTTTTCGAAATATATCTTGAAACTGTTGACTTTGATACTCCAGCTTCTTCAGCAACCTGTTTTATTGTAGTCATCACTCCTCCTTTTTTATTGTGGAACCGTTCCCTTATTTATATAGTAAGCGTTTTCTTTTATTTTGTCAATACTTTTTTAGAAATATTTTAAATTTATTTCAGAGTACACATGTTTTTACTAATCTCCTATTACTATTAGATACGAAACACAACAAGACCTCCACTATATCGAGGAGGCCTTGGATAAACTTGGTTATTTAGTAAAAGACTAGAAGGTTTCTTTCTCCCAGCCATCATCTGTACGATGACGGTAGAAAAATTCAGACTTGTCAGGTGCTTCCATCATTTCCATTAAAGGCAACATATCATAGGCCAGATCCAAGTTAGGAATCTGGTCTTTTTGCACCCAAGAAACTTCTCCTTCATCTGAAGAGCGAAGGCTACCAGAGAACTCAGTCGCCTTATAACAAAAGACGATATAGCGCCCACCTGTATCCAGAGGCCAATTTTTAACGCCTACCAGTTGAGGATTTTGGATAGTCAATCCTGTTTCTTCATAGATTTCACGAATAACAGACTCCGCAAAAGATTCGCCATTTTCTACATGGCCTCCTGGAAAGGCATAACCAGACCAACGATTGGTTTCAGGAGCACGGTACTGCATAACCACGCGCTGGGTTTCGAGATCTTCAATCAGACAAATATTTGTTAAAATCGTTAATTGGGAACGGGACATATTTTCTCCTTTAAGTACTATTCTAATCCAACGCCTTGACTTCCAGCATCATATCCCGAATCTGGGCTGCTAGTTCAAAGTCAAGTACTTCGACGGCTTCTTGCATTTGTTTTTCTAATTTCTTAACGAGTTCTTTGCGCTCTTGTTTGTTGAGGCTAATGATATCGACTTCCTTGTCCTCTTCCTTAGTAACTGCCTTAGTCACAGCAATCAGGTCACGGATTTCCTTCTTGATTGTCTGAGGAACGATACCATGCTCTTCATTATAGGCCATCTGGATTTTGCGACGACGGGCCGTTTCATCGATAGCCCGTTGCATAGACTGGGTAACCGTGTCCGCATACATGATGACATGTCCTTCGCTATTACGGGCAGCACGACCAATGGTCTGGATGAGTCCACGTTCGTTACGTAGGAAACCTTCCTTGTCAGCATCGAGAATGGCTACTAGGCTCACTTCAGGAACGTCAATCCCTTCACGGAGCAGGTTAATCCCGACCAAGACATCAAAGACACCCAAGCGCAGGTCACGGATAATCTCCGTTCTCTCTAAAGTCTTGATATCCGAGTGCATGTACTTGACCTTAATGCCCATTTCTTTAAAGTAGTCGGTTAAATCCTCTGCCATCTTCTTAGTCAAGGTTGTGATAAAGGTTCGTTCGTTCTTTTCAACACGGGCATTGATTTCACCTAAGAGGTCATCAATCTGTCCCATAGTCGGACGGACTTCCACCTCAGGATCCAAAAGCCCTGTCGGACGAATAATTTGCTCAATCACTGTCTCAGTCTGTTCATTTTCATAATCACCTGGTGTCGCTGAAACGTAAACAATCTGGTGCACATGACTTTCAAACTCCTCCCGACGGAGAGGACGATTGTCCAGAGCAGACGGCAAACGGAAACCATAATTAACCAACATTTCCTTACGAGAGCGGTCTCCATTGTACATACCCTTGATTTGCCCCATAGTCATGTGACTCTCGTCAATCATAATCAGGAAATCATCTGGGAAGAAGTCGAGAAGCGTATAAGGAGGCTCTCCTTCGCTTCGGCCATCCATGTGACGAGAGTAGTTCTCAACCCCATTTGTATAACCCATCTCACGTAGCATCTCGATATCATACTCTGTCCGCTGTTTCAAACGCTGGGCTTCAAGCAATTTACCTTCCTTCTCAAAGACAGCTAACTGCTCTTCTAATTCTGCCTGAATCTTTGCAATGGCAACTTCCATGTGGTCATCATTGGTCACGAAGTGAGTCGCAGGGAAAATCGCCAAATGATCCACTTCTCCTAGTACTTGACCAGTCAAAGCTTCCACTTCACGAATACGGTCAATTTCGTCTCCAAAAAATTCTACTCGAAAGGCATGCTCATCACGGGAAGCTGGGAAAATCTCTACCACATCCCCACGCACACGAAATCTGCCCCGTTGGAAATCAATATCGTTGCGCTCAAACTGGATATCCACCAAATCATTCAAAAGTTTATCACGAGAAATTTCAAGACCTGGACGGAGACTAACGACACTATCTGCGTATTCCTTAGGCGAACCCAAACCATAAATACAAGAGACAGAGGCAACGACAATAACATCATTGCGCTCCAAAAGGGCCGAAGTCGCTGAGTGACGGAGTTTGTCAATCTCGTCATTGACAGAGCTGTCCTTTTCAATATAGGTATCACTAGAAGGGACATAGGCTTCTGGCTGGTAATAGTCATAGTAGGATACGAAGTACTCAACTGCATTTTCAGGGAAAAATTCCTTAAACTCCCCATAGAGCTGTCCTGCCAGAGTCTTATTGTGGGCGATGACCAGAGTTGGTTTATTGACTTTGGAAATAACCTGACTCATGGTATAGGTCTTCCCTGTTCCAGTCGCCCCCATCAGAATCTGAGCTTTTTCTCCACCCTCGATATTATCAACCAACTGCTCGATAGCTTGGGGTTGATCTCCTGATGGTTGATATTTTGATACTAGTTTAAATTGATTATCTGTAATACGATTGATCATAAGAATCCTCTCTCGATGTGCTATTCCTATTTTAGCATACTTACAGCATTTTCACGAAGAAAAGGACGGACCGAAGTCACATCCTTTCATTTTCTTTCTTCAATTGATAAGCGAGATAGACAATCAGCAGTAGCAAGACTAGACTTGTCATGATAGATCCTTCGAGCCCAAAAGAGCCACCTGATAGCCAGCTCTGATCACCTTGTGGTGAAAAGGTCATCAGCGATGTTCCTGACGGTTGACCACTAACTAAAATCCCAAAGAGATTTCCTTGAGCAAAATTCCAAGCCCCATGAATACCTGCAACACCCCAAACTGTATCGGTTTTGAGCAGGTAAAGAGCCATGGCAACTCCAAATAAGAAGAGATTCACTAGAGATAGAGGTGTTAAACCAGAATTCCCCATATGAAGCAGGGTAAAGAATATGCTAGATATGACAACAGCAAGTTTTAGATTGGTTCTTGAGGCCAATTGAGGAAGGAGCCAAGCACGGGACACCACTTCTTCTGCTGTCCCCTGTAAAATCCAAAATGGGATAGTAAAGACAACAAAGGAAATGGAATAAGGATTCAAGTGAATGGACTCCAAACGATATTGCCCAAAAGCTACTAAACCTAACAAGGTCAGAAGAAAAAGTACCAGACCCAGACCAAATCCTTTCAGAAGATTGACGAGAAAATTCTCTCTATAAAATCCTAAAGTTCGAATAGGCCTTTTCTCAACTTTTCTAGTCCATCTGAATACAGTGTTGAGAACAAAACCAAAGGACAGCAATTCTAAAATTAAACGAAAGTCACTTGTTTTATCCGTCAAGCTCGCCAGCAAGTTTTGGAAGTAGCTTGCAAGATTTTGACCAGCCTCTCCAAAATTTCTAGCAAGGCCGACGAGAGCTAACAAACTAATACCATACAAAGTATATGCAACAAACTCTCCTATAAAGACAAAAGCAAAGGCTAACAAGGGGCTTGTGTAAATGTTTAAACTCATTTTTGAAGCTTGGAAGTCTTTAAATATTCTTTTATTCTTCATATCCCTGTCCTCTTTTCTTCTATATATACTATTATTATAGCACTTTTTAATAGCAATTCAAGAAAGAAAAGAAAAAACAATGTTATATTTTCTGACACAGAAATATAAAAATTTGCCTTTTTTTACTTTTTCTGATATAATGGGAAAATATTCGGAAAAGGAGACTAAAAATGAAGAAAAAATTTCTAGCATTTTTGCTAATTTTATTCCCAATTTTCTCATTAGGTATTGCGAAAGCAGAGACGATTAAGATTGTGTCTGATACCGCCTATGCACCTTTTGAGTTTAAAGATTCAGATCAAACTTATAAAGGAATTGATGTTGACATTATTAACAAAGTCGCTGAGATTAAAGGGTGGAACATTCAGATGTCCTATCCTGGGTTTGACGCAGCGGTGAATGCAGTTCAAGCGGGTCAAGCGGACGCAATTATGGCAGGGATGACAAAGACTAAAGAACGTGAAAAAGTCTTCACCATGTCTGATACTTACTATGATACAAAAGTTGTCATTGCAACTACAAAGGCACATAAGATTAGTAAATATGACCAATTAACTGGCAAAACCGTTGGTGTTAAAAACGGAACTGCTGCTCAACGTTTTCTTGAAACAATCAAAGATAAATACGGCTTCACTATTAAAACATTTGACACTAGTGATTTGATGAACAACAGCTTGAGTGCTGGTGCCATCGATGCTATGATGGATGATAAACCTGTTATCGAATATGCCATCAACCAAGGTCAAGACCTCCATATTGAAATGGATGGAGAAGCTGTAGGTAGCTTTGCTTTCGGTGTGAAAAAAGGTAGCAAATACGAGCACCTAGTCACTGAATTTAACCAAGCCTTGGCTGAAATGAAAAAAGATGGTAGTCTTGATAAAATCATCAAGAAATGGACTGCTTCATCATCTTCAGCAGTGCCAACTACAACTACTCTAGCAGGATTAAAAGCCATTCCTGTTAAGGCTAAATACATCATTGCCAGCGATTCTTCTTTTGCACCTTTTGTTTTCCAAAATTCAAGCAACCAATTTACTGGTATTGATATGGAATTGATTAAGGCAATCGCTAAAGACCAAGGTTTTGAAATTGAAATCACCAACCCAGGTTTCGATGCAGCGATTAGTGCTGTACAAGCTGGTCAAGCTGATGGTATCATTGCTGGTATGTCTGTCACAGATGCTCGTAAGGCAACTTTTGACTTCTCAGAATCATACTACACTGCTAATACAATCCTTGGTGTCAAAGAATCAAGCACCATTGCTTCTTATGAAGATTTAAAAGGAAAGACAGTTGGTGTTAAAAACGGAACTGCTTCTCAAACCTTCCTAACAGAAAATCAAAGCAAATACGGCTACAAAATCAAAACCTTCGCTGATGGTTCGTCAATGTATGACAGTTTAAACACTGGTGCCATTGATGCCGTTATGGATGATGAACCTGTTCTCAAATATTCTATCAGCCAAGGACAAAAATTGAAAACTCCAATCGCTGGAACTCCAATCGGTGAAACAGCCTTTGCCGTTAAAAAAGGAGCAAATCCAGAATTGATTGAAATGTTCAACAACGGACTTGCAAACCTTAAAGCAAACGGAGAATTCCAAAAGATTCTTGATAAATACCTAGCTAGCGAATCTTCATCTGCATCAACAAGTACTGTTGATGAGACAACTATCTGGGGCTTGCTTCAAAACAACTACAAACAACTCCTTAGCGGTCTTGGTATCACTCTTGCTCTAGCTCTTATCTCATTTGCTATTGCTATTGTTATCGGGATTATCTTTGGTATGTTTAGCGTTAGCCCCTACAAATCTCTTCGTGTGATCTCTGAGATTTTCGTTGACGTTATCCGTGGTATTCCATTGATGATTCTTGCAGCCTTTATCTTCTGGGGAATTCCAAACTTCATCGAGTCTATCACAGGCCAACAAAGTCCAATTAACGACTTCGTAGCTGGTACTATCGCCCTCTCACTCAATGCAGCGGCTTATATCGCTGAAATCGTTCGTGGTGGTATTCAGGCTGTTCCGGTTGGTCAAATGGAAGCCAGCCGAAGCTTGGGTATTTCTTATGGAAAAACCATGCGTAAGATTATCTTGCCACAAGCAACTAAATTGATGTTGCCAAACTTTGTTAACCAATTCGTTATCGCTCTTAAAGATACAACTATCGTATCTGCTATCGGTTTGGTGGAACTCTTCCAAACTGGTAAGATTATCATTGCCCGTAACTACCAAAGTTTCAAGATGTATGCAATCCTTGCTATCTTCTATCTTGTAATTATCACACTTTTGACTAGACTAGCGAAACGCTTAGAAAAGAGGATTCGTTAATGGCAAAACTAAAAATTGATGTAAATGATTTACACAAACACTATGGAAAAAATGAAGTTTTAAAAGGAATTACGACTAAGTTCTATGAAGGAGATGTCGTTTGTATCATTGGTCCTTCAGGTTCTGGTAAGTCAACTTTCCTCCGTAGCCTTAATCTTTTAGAAGAAGTTACGAGTGGTCACATCACTGTGAACGGTTATGACTTAACTGAAAAAACAACCAACGTTGACCACGTCCGTGAAAATATCGGAATGGTTTTCCAACACTTCAACCTCTTCCCACATATGTCTGTTTTGGACAACATTACTTTTGCTCCAATTGAGCACAAGTTGATGACTAAGGAAGAAGCTGAGAAATTGGGAATGGAGTTGCTTGACAAGGTTGGGCTAGCAGATAAAGCTAATGCTAACCCAGATAGCCTATCAGGTGGTCAAAAACAACGTGTGGCCATCGCTCGTGGACTAGCAATGAATCCAGACATCATGCTCTTTGATGAACCAACTTCTGCCCTTGACCCTGAGATGGTTGGAGACGTACTAAACGTTATGAAGGAATTGGCTGAGCAAGGTATGACCATGATTATCGTAACCCATGAGATGGGATTTGCCCGTCAAGTTGCTAACCGAGTTATCTTTACTGCAGATGGCGAATTCCTTGAAGACGGAACACCTGATCAAATCTTTGATAACCCGCAACACCCACGTCTGAAAGAGTTCTTGGACAAGGTCTTAAACGTTTAAACGCAAACTGTAAGGATTTCCTTGCAGTTTTTTTCTATCTCGTATTGGATTTTTTGATTTTTAGGAAAATTATGTTAGAATTAAGTTTATGAAATGAGGTTTCCTCATACCTAGCAAGACTAGGAATAAAAATAGAAATTAGGTAGCTATATGTCATCTAAGGTTATTGTTACAATTTTCGGTGCGAGTGGAGACCTGGCTAAACGCAAGCTCTACCCTTCCCTATTTAGACTATATAAATCCGGCAATCTTTCCGAACACTTTGCCGTTATTGGAACTGCCCGTCGTCCTTGGAGCAAGGAATATTTTGAATCTGTTGTAGTCGAATCTATCCTTGATTTGGCAGATAGTACCGAACAGGCTCAGGAATTCGCTAGTCACTTCTACTATCAAAGCCATGATGTCAATGATACAGAACACTACATTGCTCTACGTCAATTGCAGGCTGAACTAAATGACAAGTACCAAGCTGAACACAACAAGCTCTTCTTCTTGTCTATGGCGCCTCAATTCTTTGGAACCATTGCAAAGCACCTCAAGTCTGAAAACATTGTAGACGGTAAAGGTTTTGAGCGCCTAATCGTTGAAAAACCATTTGGTACAGATTATGCAACAGCAAGCAAGTTAAATGACGAACTCCTAGCAACATTTGACGAAGAACAAATTTTCCGTATTGACCATTATCTTGGTAAGGAAATGATCCAAAGCATTTTTGCAGTTCGCTTTGCAAACTTGATTTTTGAAAATGTTTGGAACAAGGACTTTATCGATAATGTTCAAATTACCTTTGCGGAGCGCTTGGGTGTAGAAGAACGTGGGGGATACTATGACCAATCTGGTGCCCTCCGTGACATGGTACAAAACCATACACTCCAACTTCTTTCTCTTCTTGCTATGGACAAGCCAGCCAGCTTCACAAAGGACGAGATTCGTGCTGAAAAGATTAAGGTCTTTAAAAACCTCTATCATCCAACTGATGAAGAACTTAAAGAACATTTTATCCGTGGTCAATACCGTTCTGGTAAGATTGATGGCATGAAATATATCTCTTATCGTAGCGAGCCAAATGTGAATCCAGAATCTACAACTGAAACCTTTGCATCTGGTGCCTTCTTTGTAGACAGCGATCGATTCCGTGGCGTTCCTTTCTTCTTCCGTACTGGTAAACGACTGACTGAAAAAGGAACTCATGTCAACATCGTCTTTAAACAAATGGATTCTATCTTTGGTGAGCCACTTGCTCCAAACATTTTGACCATCTATATCCAACCAACAGAAGGCTTCTCTCTTAGCCTAAATGGGAAGCAAGTAGGAGAAGAATTTAACTTAGCTCCTAACTCACTTGATTACCGTACAGATGCGACAGCAACCGGTGCTTCTCCAGAACCATACGAGAAATTGATTTATGATGTCCTAAATAACAACTCAACTAACTTTAGCCACTGGGATGAAGTTGGTGCATCATGGAAATTGATTGACCGTATCGAAGAGCTCTGGGCTCAAAATGGTGCCCCACTTCATGACTATAAAGCTGGAAGCATGGGACCTCAAGCAAGCTTTGACTTACTTGAAAAATTCGGTGCCAAATGGACTTGGCAACCAGATATCGCCTATCGTCAAGATGGTCGTTTAGAATAAAAAAATTTCCTGCAAGTTTGTACCTTGCAGGATTTTTGCTTCTGATTAGATTAAGCCTTCTAAGAGACCCTTCATAAAGTTTTCTGAGTTAAACTCTCCAATATCATCGATTTTTTCACCAAAACCAATCAATTTTACAGGAATATTGAGTTCTTCTCGGATAGCTAGAACTACACCACCTCGTGCTGTTCCGTCAATCTTAGTCAAGACAATTCCTGTTAAAGGAGTGATTTTCGAAAATTCTTTGGCCTGTACCAGGGCATTTTGACCTGTTGATGCATCAAGTGCTAAGAAGGTTTCATGGGGTGCTTCTGGCACAACACGTTTGATAATACGACCAATCTTTTCCAACTCAGCCATGAGGTTGTCCTTGTTTTGCAGACGACCAGCGGTGTCAATCATGAGAATATCGATACCTTCAGATACGGCACGTTCCATTCCATCAAAGACTACACTGGCTGGGTCAGCTTTTTCAGGTCCAGTCACAACTGGAACGTCCACACGACGACCCCATTCAGCTAGCTGGGCTACTGCCCCCGCGCGGAAGGTATCTGCTGCAACCAGCATGACCTTCTTACCTGCTTGTTTGTAGCGGTGGGCTAATTTTCCGATAGAAGTGGTTTTCCCAACACCATTGACCCCAACAAAGAGCATGACTGTCAAGCCATCTTGGAAGTGGATTCTTTCATCGTAGTTGCCATCCTTTTCATAAAGCTCAACCAATTTCTCAATGATGACACGGCGTAGTGCGTCGGGTTTCTTGGCGTTTTCAAGCTTGGCTTCGTAACGTAGCTCCTCCGTTAAGTTAGAAGCGACCTGGACACCAACGTCACTCATAATCAGCAGTTCTTCCAGTTCCTCGAAAAATTCTTCGTCAACAGAGCGGAAGTTAGCAAAGAAGGCATTCAAGCGAGCACCAAATCCTGTACGAGTTTTCTTCAGACTGCGGTCATATTTTTCCTGAACAGTTTCTTCTACCTGAGGCCTTTCTGCTTCAAGAACTCCAGAACTATTTTCTTCTACAGCTTCTATGAACTCAGGATTTTCTTCCTCTGAGACTTCTTCTGAGTTTGGAAATTCTTCGACTTCTTCTTGAGAAACTTCTACAGCTGGCTCTGAATCCATACTTTCTTCAACTGTGTCTTGGATTTTCTCTTCTTCAAGCACAGCTTCTTCAGCAATTTCTGCTTCTTCTTGAGAAACTTCCTCAGCTTCTGTATCTTCAGACAAATCAAGATTTTCCAGAGCTTCTTTTACAACTTCTTCGATTTTAGGTTCTTCTTTTTTTCCGAATAGACGGTCAAATAATCCCATATCTTAATTCTCCTTTAGCACATATTCTTCGATAGCCCAGGCGACAGCTTCCTCATCGTTGGTCATAGGAGTTACCACATTTGCGACTTCCTTGACTTCAGGAACAGCGTTTTGCATGGCAACACCGAGTCCTGCCCACTCAATCATAGAAAGGTCATTGGCCTCATCACCACAGGCCATGACTTGGCTTTGGTCGATTCCAAGATGGCTGATTAGTTTAGCCAAACCTGTTGCTTTATGAACATTCTTTGGTGACCACTCTAGCAACATTTCACGTGATTTAAAGATTTCATATTGGTCAAACAATTCTGGAGAAATCTTCTGAATGGCTGCATCCAAGGGTTCTTGAGCAAAGGCAGTCACGCATTTATTGTAGGTCATCTGACTAGACAAGTCTGCAAAGTCCACTGGAACAAAGGTCAATGCTGGATTAAATTTGGCATAAAGACTTTCTTGGTCCGATTGGATTTGATAAACAGTTCCTTCTGAAATGGCATCAAGAGGCAGTGATAATTTCTCTGTTTCCTCATACAAGCGTGCCACATCATCATATGAAAAAACTGTCTTATCAAGGATTTCACCTGTATTTTTCTGAACCAAACCACCATTAAAAGTAATGGTATACTCATCTTCGTGACCGTCAGTCCCTAGCTCATGGAGAAAGAAATCCATAGCTTTTAAGGGACGACCAGTTGTCAATACGACCTTGATACCACGATCACGCGCAGCTTTCAAGGTTGCCTTGGTACGATCCGTCAACCTTTTATCAGTAGTCAGCAAGGTCCCGTCTAAGTCCAATGCAATCAATTTTATATCTGCCATTATAAGCCCTCCATATAAGCTATAACCGACTGGTCCTTATGGTGACCAATCACAGTCTCTGCTAATTCTAAAATTTCTGGTCGTGCATTTTCAGGAGCTACAGGATGTCCCACAACCTGCATCATATGCAAGTCATTTAGATTGTCTCCAAAAGCCATAACCTGATCCATTGTGATGCTAAGTTTTTTAGCCAATTCAACAATGGCCACTCCCTTATCGACATAGTCCAGAACAATATCAATGGATTCAAAGCCAGTTGTCATGGCCTTAACACCAGGGACATTTTCGTTTACCCAAGCTTCCCCAGCTTCTAGCGTTTCTTCTGTGAAGTTGGTTGTAAATTTGAAAATGTCATCTTTAATATCTTCCAGACTCGCTACTTTTTGTATATTTTCATTATAGTGCTGACTCACTTTTAAATAGGTCTCATCAACCGTATCTAGCACATAAGAGCCCTTTTTCCCCGTCAAGAGCAATTTATTGATATCTACATAAGGTGACGTTTTCAGCTTTTCAAAAGTTGATAGATAAAACTCACGAGACATGGTCGCTTCATACAAGTCTTGACCTTGATACTCTACCAAACTGCCATTTTCCGCGATAAAAATGATGTCATCACGAACATCAGCAAATAATTTTTCTAAGGATAGAAATCCGCGCCCCGAAGCCACCGCAAAGTAAATCCCTTTTTCCTTGTAGGAAACCAAGAGAGACTTGAGACGGTCCATATCAAAGCGTCCATTCTCATCTAGGAAGGTTCCGTCCATATCTGTTGCTACTAGTTTAATTGTCATCCTTCAATACTTTCTAAATCTTTTAACTTCACCGAAACAATTTTTGAGACACCTGATTCTTGCATAGTCACTCCATAGATAGAATCAGCCGCTGCCATGGTTCCCTTACGGTGGGTCACAACGATAAACTGGCTGTCCTTGTCAAATCGATTGAGGTAATCCCCAAAACGTTTAACATTAGCTTCGTCAAGTGCAGCCTCTACCTCATCCAAGATGACAAATGGGATAGTCTTAACTCGAATGATAGAGAAAAGCAAAGCTAGAGCCGACAAGGCTTTTTCCCCACCACTCATAAGGTTTAGAGACTGGATTTTCTTGCCTGGAGGTTGAACAGAAATCTCAACCCCAGCTGTCAGCAAGTCTCCTTCAGTCAAAATCAGGTCTGCTTGACCCCCACCAAACATCTGCTTAAAGGTCACTTTGAAAGACTCACGAATGGCTTCAAAGGTTGATTTAAAGCGTTCCTTGACCTCATCATTCATCTCTGTGATGGTTTCAAGCAGCAAGTTTTTCGCCGACAAAATGTCATCTCGCTGGCTATTTAGGAAATCCAGACGATTGTGAACTTCTTCGTACTGGTCAATAGCTTCCAAGTTGACCGGACCCAGTGAACGAATAGCCTTCTCTAAATCCTTAACTTCCTCCTCTGCCAGATTGAGATTTTCAAGTTCATGAGCCTTTTCTAGTGCTTCAGTATAGCTAATCTGATACTGATCTGTTAATTGGCTTTGTAAATGGCGTAAGCGCTCGCTAACCTTTTCTTTCTTAGCTTCAGCACGTGTTTGCTTGCGAATCCACTCCTCATTATGTTGGCGAGCTTGGTCCAAATGACTAGCAATATCATCCAGTTTACCTTCAATATCATCCAATTCAAACTGCTTGCGAATTAAACCTTGTTGGAGGTTTGTTTTCTGAGTTTTGGCTTCTTCGGCCTGTTGACTGAGCAAATCCGTATCAACTTTCTCAAGATTGTCAACCTTTTCTTGAAGAAGGCGCTGGATTTCCTCTTGCTCGATATTCAGATTATCCAATTCCTTGCCTAAACGTTCAATATCAGCAACTTCGTAACGTTTTTGCCCTTGCAGTTCTGTCTTAAGCAAGCGAGCTTGCGCTACCTGTTCTTGCAAGTTCTGATAACGTTCTTGGATGGCATTTTTGTTAGACTTAATCTCTTCAATCTCAGCTTCCAGATTTTGCTTGTCACTGGCGATTGTAGTAAGGCGCTCTTGGCATTTTTCCTTATCCTCTTGCCAATCTCCCTCAGAAAGACGATCTAATTCCTCTTCTTGGAGTTTCCAAAGAGTTTCTAGCTCTTCAACTTGCTGACTGGTCTGCTGATAAGCGAGGGACAAGCCTTGCTCCTGAATACGAGCTTGTTCTCCTTGAGATTTGATTGCTTCTAATGATTCGGTCAATCTAGCCATCTGGTCTTGCAAGGTCTTCATACTCGACTCTTCTGAACGCAAGCTTGCTTCTTCTTCAGCAATTTCTTTTTGTAATTGCTCCAGTTCTGGCTTGATGAAAATGCTGTTATTCTGGCGATTAGCTCCACCTGCATAGGAACCACCTGTACGCAACTCTGTCCCATCCAATGTCACCATACGAACCTGATAACGAACCTGGCGAGCTGCTGCACGCGCATGTTCTACAGTATCAAAAATAGCAGTCGTAGCTAGCAAGTTCTTGAAAATGGCTTCCAGTCTCTGATCAAAGGTCACTAGCTCATCTGCCATACCCAGAAATCCTAGACTTGCAGAGATAGCATCTTGGTTCTGATTAGAAATCGTACGAGCCTTGATAGTCGTCAATGGAAGAAAGGTCGCACGACCAGCTCTGTTACGTTTTAGGAAATCAATCGCCTTAGTCGCCGCGTTCTCATCTTCCACAATAATATGCTGACTGCTGGCTCCAAGCGCAATTTCTAGGGCAGTTTGATAATGCACATCAAAAGTCAGGTGCTCACTGACTGCACCAATAATCCCACCAAGGTGATTTTTTTCTTGGAGAACACTCTTAACACCTGCATAAAAGTTACTATGATTTCTCAGGATATTTTCCAAACTCTGAGCTCTGGCCTGCTTGTTTTTGAGATTATCCAGACGGTCAAAGAGTTGGCTTTGTTGAGCTTGATAGGAAGTTTTCTGTTCCTCTTGCTCCTTGGCACAGACTTGATAGTCAGCCAATAATTTCTGAACATGCTCCTTGGCAGTTTCAAGCTCATTCCTTTGCTGGCTTGCCTTTTCTTTAGCTGTAACCAGCTGTTCTTTCAGCTTTTCTAATTCATCTGCTTGTTTTTGAGAAAGCTGACGACTATTTTCCAACTCATTCTCGATGCGAGTCAGTTGGTTTGAGACATCAGCTTCTTCTTGTAGAAGAGCTACAAAGCGTTCACGTAAGAGCTCAATCATCTGATCAGGATCATCTGAAAAAGCTAGCAATTCAGCTTCTAAACGATTGAGTTTTTGATTATTTTGGACTAGATTTTCCTCTAACAGAGTTAATGAGCTTTCTTTATCAGATTTTTCTTGGCTGAGTAAATTTCTCTTATCCTCCAAAGCAGCCAAACGAGCTTGTGCTTCCTGTTGATTGAGGGCTACTTGCTCAGATTCTAATTTCGATAGGGCTAATTTTCTCTCTAAATCACTAATCAGACTGGTCAAGTCCATCAAACTGCCCTGATCTTTGGCCATTTCAGCCTGTAAATCTTGGCGTTGCTTTTTAAGAGTATGATTTTCTTCCTCTAATTTTTCACGCTTTTGGTAATAACTAGTCAATAGTTCCTGAACCTGTGCCAACTCTTCTTCTGTCGACTCTAGTTCAGCTTTATTATCCTTGATTTGAGCAACAAGGACATCCAAGTAAATAGCCTTGCGTTGACCTTCCAAATCTAAAAACTTACGAGCATTTTCAGCTTGCTTCTCAAGAGGCTTGATTTGATTATCCAACTCGTAGATAATGTCCTCTAAGCGGTCTAGATTATCCTGAGTTTGCTGCAGTTTACTCTCAGTTTCTTTTCGACGAGTCTTGTATTTCAAAACTCCAGCAGCCTCTTCAAAAATAGCTCTGCGTTCTTCAGGCTTGGAATTAAAAATCTCCTCAACCTTCCCTTGAGAAATAATAGAGAAGGAATCTCGTCCCAAACCTGTATCCAAGAAAAGGTCATGAATATCACGCAGACGGACTTTCTTGCCGTCAATCTTGTATTCGCTATCACCACTACGATAGATATGGCGTTCTACCCTGATTTCTTGACCTGCGTCCTTGATAAATCCATCATTATTATCTAAGGTCACAACTACAGAAGCATAATTGAGCGGTTTACGACTCTCTGTTCCGGCAAAGATGACATCTGGCATCTTGCCCCCACGGAGACTCTTAACACTTGACTCCCCCAAGGCCCAACGAAGACTTTCTGTAATATTGGACTTTCCAGAACCATTGGGTCCAACAACTGCCGTCACACCTTGGTCAAAGACGACCTTGGTCTTGTCAGCAAAAGACTTGAATCCCTGAATTTCGATTTCCTTTAAATACATGAATCCAGCCCTTTCTCAACGGCATTTTTGGCAGCTTCCTGCTCTGCTAATTTCTTAGAACGACCTTGACCTTGACCAATACTCTTACCTTCAACTAGAACTTCTACATCAAAGACCTTATCGTGGGCAGGACCCGTTTCAGAAATCACCTGATAACGAATAGCCACATCGCCATTGACCTGAAGTAACTCTTGGAGATGGGTTTTGTAGTCTGTAATCATCTCAAATTCGCCTGCTTCAACCTTAGGAATCATGACTTGATAGATAAATTCCTTGACCTTGGCCACATCCTTGTCCAAAAGGAGAGCACCAAGAAAGGCTTCGAAGGCATCACCAAGAATGGTGTCACGATTGCGACCACCAGATTTTTCTTCTCCTTTACCAAGTTTTATAAATTGGTCAAACTGGCAATCACGCGCAAAACCAGCCAAACTCTCCTCTCGGACAATCATGGCACGGAGTTTAGACAAGTCACCCTCAGGCTTTTTAGGATATTTTTTATACAGATATTCTGAAATCAATAACTGTAGAACAGCGTCTCCTAAAAATTCCAAGCGTTCATTGTGTGAAATTTTTAAGAGGCGGTGCTCATTGGCATAACTTGTATGAGTAAAGGCAGTTTCCAATAAGTTTTTGTCTGCAAATTCGATTGCAAAATGATTCTTTAGTACAGTTTGTAATTCTTTCATACCAACCTCTTTCTAACTGATAACAGTCCTTTTTATTATATCAAAAAAAGCCCCCTGAGTCACTTTAAAACGGGAGAAAACAAGAGACTAAAGGGAACTTATCGACTACTATTAAAATGGAAAAATATTAGAATAACGGGTAAAAGTTATTTACTTTAAGCTACCAGCCAAGGGAAATCGTTTCAAACTGACAACCTAAGCGTCGCAATTCTTTTTGACGATCCTCATAGTAGGGGAGGGAAATGCCTGTGATGGTCACATGGGGCAGGTCTTTCAAATGGAGGCTGACAGACGAGGTGAAGTGATAGACCTGAACGAACTCGTATTCTTGAAAGAGTTGGGCTAGGACATCTTCAAAGATCAGCTCCGTCTCCAAGTAAGTCACGTTTGGAATAGTGAAGGTTTCCTTTGGATGAGGCAGATAGAGATCAATTGCCAAAGCCTTGGCATAGGTACTGATAAAACGGATGGAGATCTGATCGTCCTCTTCAGAGAACTTTTGCCCCAACAGGACCTTGACCGTCTTACCATTTGAGACGGGTGCTTGTGGCAGGTCAAAAAAATGCTCCAGATAAACAAGCTTTTCTCTAGCTACGACATGGTAGTCACTGCGATAGAGGGTATAGTGCTTTTCCGTCCGCTCAATCAAGTCATCTCTGGTCAAGCCCAAAGGTCCCACCTGAATAGGTTGAAGAGGGAGGGCATACATTCCCAAAGGGTAAATATCCGCATAGCCATCATCAAAACTCATGAGGTGCTGGTAATTTGAACTAGCAACCAAGTCCAGAATCAAGCTATTGTCAAAACTAGCATAAAAGATGGTGTCATAGTCGCCGGCAAGCTCCTGACAAATCTGAGCCAAGTCCTCTGCATCCTGAGGATAGTGAACATGGTCAAAATTCTTAGCATAATGCTCCTGACGAGCATTTTTTACAGGACTGACATAAAGGCTAACAAAGTCCTGATCAGGATAGAATCCTTTGATATGCTGTGCAATCTTGGCCTGCAAGGGCGTTGTGGCAATGATGAGGTGTTTCATTTCTTTGATTCTCCTAGGTAGTGATGGTGTAGTAAGGTCTCAACGACTTCAAAGTCCAATGCATCGTCGATATCATAAGAATAGAGTTTGGGCATTTCATAGGCTACTGTCTTGTCTGTATAAAAGGTCTCATCTCGTAGGTAACGATCCTTGCGAGAAATCCAGATACTACCGTTGGGATAGTAATAGACGGGCTCTTTTTGCCGAGCATAGTGCTTGGAAACCTGAGGCGGACGGATAAAAGGCGACTCCTCCAACTGCAAGAAAAGACTACGACTCTTGTCCGCCTTGACACAGGAAATCAAATGGTCTGCTCCAGACTGACAGTAGAGTTGATAGGACTCGACGAGGTGCTCCACCTCTCTCAGGGGTGAGGTCACCTGTAGATTCACAAAGACCTGCTCTTCCTCAAAGGGCTGTAAAAAGTCTCGTAAAGTTTCTAAGCTAGACGTTGTTGCCAAAGCCAATTCTTTTGGTCTGTGGACACAACGAATCTCTGGATAGGCTTGACGACAGAGTTCTAAATAGGCTAGTGAATCTGAGGAGACCCAGATGTCACTAAATAGCTTGGAGGCTAGAGCGACTTCTATAGTATAGAAAACCAAGGGTTTGCCTGCTAGCGGTTTGATATTTTTATCCACTAAGCCGCGTGAACCCGAACGGATCAAAATGACGGCTATGGGGTTAGATGTTGCTTTCATATAGTCTTCCTAGAATTGAGATAAAAAGGGCAGATAGGGTAGTGATGATGCTATTTAACCAGGGATTGGGGTTGGCAAAAAAGCCACTGTAATGATAGATAACCAAGGCTCCTAGACTAGAGACCAGATAGATTTTGGCTAACTGTAAGTTCGGTCTTCTGAGGAGTAAGACCAAGAGATACAAACCACCAATCACACCTAAAGTCAGACCCATAAAGCCGTTAATCCATTCGTAGATGGAGTAGATTTCTGCATTCATGAGCAAGAGGCAGAGGAGCCAGGACAGACCTGCTAAGACAAAGGATAGGAGGCTTGGCGACCAGCGAATCTTTGACCAAGCAAAATCCAACTTCAAACAGGTCGCGATTGCATTCATACTGGATGAAACTGTGGATTGGCCTGCTGCCAAAAGAGCCAGCATGATGAAACTACCAAACCAAGGCACCAGACCTTCCCTAGCATAAGCAATAAGAACGGGATTGGTCGATGTGGTGGCAAAATTTTCCTGACGAATCAAGCAGCCAATCATATAGAGTAAACTAGCAATCCCAAAGGACAAGAGTCCCTGTAGCCATATGATTTTTCCAATTTTTCGACTTTCCATCTTGCTATTAAAACGTTGGACGATATCTTGCGAAGAAACGTAGGAAAACAAGCTACTAAAACCTGCTCCTGCAACTAAGATAAAGACCGTCTTCCCATCCAGCGTCTCTACGAAGTGAAATAGCTGTTGACTACTGTTCATGACAAGACCTGATTGGGCAATTCTTGGTAGAAAGAGGGCCAGTATAGCCAGTAGGACCAATCCTTGAAAAAAATCCGTCCACAGCACAGCCAAGAGACCACCCCTTGCCAGATAATAGACCGTCAAAAGAAGGAGTAAACCTGACAAGACCAGCTGATTGATAGGGATAAAAGGCTCTAAGGCCTGAGACAACAAGTAGGTCACCACTGCTATTCGCCCCAATTGGTAGAGGATGAAAAGAGCTGATGCCAGTGAACGAATGCCAGTCGATTGAAACTTGTCCTCTAAAAGATGATAGGCTGTCTCGTAGTTTCTCTTTTGATAGAGGGGCAGAAAATAGCAATGAGCCAATGGAATAGCTAGAAAAATCCCGCACTGAGCAAACCAGAGATAGGACCTACCTGTATAGGCATTCCCCACCAGAGTCAGCAAGGAAATAGGGCTGAGCAAGGTCGCAAAGACTGAGAAGGACAAAACTGTCACTGGAACAGCTTTCTTAACCTGATAATAGTCCTTTTCACTCCCTTTTTTCCGATAGGCAATCCAGGAAATCAAGCAGAAATAGAGCAATAGGGTAACTAGAATTCCCAACATCCTAAAAGTTCCTATCTAGTAGTTCGCGATAGCTTTGGGCCACTGTCCCTAGTGAATAGTGAGCCGCTAGGGCGATATTTTCTGCATTTGACTGGCGATAGCCCGTCTGCTCCATCTCTTCTATCTTTTGGATCAACTCTGATTTAGTTTTAAACAAGTTGATGGCATTAGACTGGCCAGCATAAAAACGATGAGCAATATCAACATCTGATAGCAAGGCTAGTAAACCATGGCTCAAAGCTTCTACACAGGCATTTGAAAATAACTCAGTATAACTAGCAGACAGATAGCATTGGTGCAGATGATAAGGCACTTCGTTAACGATACCTTTTAATTGAATTATTGGTGGAAGGTTATACTGATTCCGAAGTTGCTGTAATCTTTTTTCCGATCCACCATAAAAGGTAATATGAACATTTGAGCCGCGTTTATACAATTCCGTAAAAACTTCAATAACCAGATCAATATTCTTTATTTCCTCCATATGCCCTACTAAACAATAGTCTAAAATAGGACCAATATCTTTAACTTCCCCTTTCTTTTCTGTAAAAATGGGAGCTAAAAATCTCGCGTTATAATCTAGTTGACGCAATGATT
The DNA here is from genome assembly GCF_001070815.1 of Streptococcus pseudopneumoniae. Classification (GTDB taxonomy): domain Bacteria; phylum Bacillota; class Bacilli; order Lactobacillales; family Streptococcaceae; genus Streptococcus; species Streptococcus pseudopneumoniae_P. The sequence continues at coordinate 43,081 of NZ_JVLX01000051.1, forward strand.
CTGTTAGCGATTCACTTGCAACTAGATAGTTATTCTTTTTCCTTAAATTAGCATGTGATATATTCATTAAAACATTTGAATGAATCACTTCATAGTAATTCTTACCAGTGTTTTCCATATATCTCCATAGACTAGGCTTTGGTATACTTTGTTGATCGCGAATAATTAAGTCTGTATCCTGAGCTATATCAACCAAAAATTTGATAAGTAAATCTTCTTCAGAGTAAATAACTCCATCTTTTCGAAAAATATATTCAGGATAAAATAAAGAAACAGGAGAAGGTTCTATGAATGGGTCTATGAAACGTCCCTCGAGCGCTAAGTCTCCGTTTTTATGAAACCACTGTAACTCTTTTTTCTTAAAACTCTCAAACAGAAATGGACCACTTGTATAATAGTAACGACCTGAGCCATCTCCTAACGTAAGAGAAGAGACAAAACCATCTGCAGTGAGTTCAAGCGTATCACTATCTGATAAATTGAGAGTTTCAGGCTTAACCGATAAGGAATCATGCCCTATATCGGAAAAACTATGAGGAACACAGATTAATTCCTTTTCTAAAAATCCAAGTTTTTTTAAATCAGCTTTCCAGTCAGGTCTAACTTGAGGATTTGTCAGAAGATGGAGATAATCTATTCCTAGATATCTTGCTATACGTGCTCGATAAAACTGAGTAGTTTCAAAACCATATCTCTGTATTTCTGTAAAAGAATGAAGCGTAATAATTCTTGACATATTTCTCTCCCCTATTTTCATTTGACAAAAGTGAAAAATCTCCCCTCACAAAAGGGAGAAAAGATTTTTCATCTCTTAAAATTGAAGTTCTGATAGAGTTACTTTAAAATAATAATTTTCTATCAGTATCATCAAATCTCGATATAAAATAATTTCTTATAAAAATTCCAAATATAGTAGTATAGAATATTTTATTTAGAAGCTATTAAAAATCAAATCATGCTCAATAATCTATTTGAAAATAATTAAATAGATGCCCTGAATGATTACATAGATAACATAACATTGAGATTATTCTGATTCTTCTTTTTTCTTAAATAACCCTAATGCCAATCCTGTTACCATAGCTAGTAATCCCATAGTTGATCCATTAGTATCTTTTTCTGTACCAGTATTTGGTAGTTTTTCTTCTGATGTCTTTGATTCTGGCTGGATACTATTTGAATTTTCTGGTTTTGGTTCTGGCTTAGGCTCTGGTTTAGGCTCTGGCTTAGGCTCTGGTTTAGGCTCTGGTTTTGGTTCTGGCTTAGGCTCTGGTTT
>NZ_JVLX01000051.1:44456-45622 GCF_001070815.1 Streptococcus pseudopneumoniae
TTAGGCTCTGGTTTTGGTTCTGGCTTAGGCTCTGGTTTTGGTTCTGGCTTAGGCTCTGGTACGGCTTTTTCCAGAATGTAAACATAAGTGACTTCAAGAGTTTGACCTGCTACAACCTTGCCTGTTTCATCACCTTTAGTACTTTGAGGAACCAGTTTATATACTTTACCATCTGCTGTAGTTATGCTTGTTGGTTTTTGATCTCTTGTATCGTAGTCAGTTCCGGCTTTGGCATTATCAGTATCCGTAACCGTTGGAGTCACTGGTTGTTGATTTTCATTGGTTCCTTGAAGAGGATTGCCTTCTGTATCAACATAATGAACAAGGACTGAACCGGCTTTTTCATAGACATAGGTTACTTCTGTTGTTCCTTCTACTACGTCTCCTGTTTCAGGTTTAGAACCGTCTTTAAGAGCTTTTTCTGTTAAGTAGTAAACAATTCCGGATTTTTCGATTTTCTCTGGTTTATTATCAGTTGTATCGTATTTAGCGTTTAGAGAGGCACCTTTAGTGTCTTCTTTATCTTCAGCAATTACGTTACCTTCTGTATCAACGTAGTGAACCACTACATCACCAGTTACTTCTTTATAAACGTAAGTAACTTCTGTTGTTCCTTCTGTTACTTTTCCGTTTTCAGCACCTTTAGTTGCAGTTGGTACTAATGCGTATTTCTTACCATCTTTTGTAGTGATTGTAGCTGGTTTATTGTCAGTTGTATCGTATTTAGCGTTCAGAGAAGCACCTTTAGTATCTTCTTTATCTTCAGCGATTACGTTACCTGCTGTGTCAACGTAGTGAACTACTACATCTCCAGTTACTTCTTTATAAACGTATGTTACTTCAAGAGTTTGTCCTGCTACAACCTTACCTGTTTCATTTCCTTTAGTTGAAGCTTCGACCAATTTGTATACTTTTCCTTCAGCAGTTGTGATACGAGTTGGTTTCATTCCGTTATCAGATGTGTTGTAGTCTGAATTTGGTTTACCATCTTTAGTATCAACAGCGTCTGCTTGAAGTATATTTCCAGCTTCGTCTACATAGTGAACTACTACTTGTCCTGCTTTTTCGTAAACGTAAGTTACTTCTGTTTTACCTTCTACTACGTCTCCGTTTTCTGGTTTAGAATCATCTTTAAGAGCTTTTTCTGTTAAGTAGTACACAGTTCC
>NZ_JVLX01000052.1:0-1498 GCF_001070815.1 Streptococcus pseudopneumoniae
AGTAGAAGCAGCCCAATCCAAAGGCGAAACAGCAATCAAAGCAGTGAATCCAGTCGGCAAAGAAAAAGCGTTAGACGCGATTCAAAAAGTTGCAGAAGAAAAAATTGCAGAAATCGATAAGAATGATAAATTATCAGCAGAAGAAAAAGCCGCAGCCAAAGCAGAGGTAGCTAAAGCAGCTACCGAAGCAGTAGAAGCCATTAAAAAAGCAGATACACAAGCCGCAGTAGAAGCAGCCCAATCCAAAGGCGAAACAGCAATCAAAGCAGTGAATCCAGTTGGAAAAGCCACAGCCAAAGCAGCAATTGATAAAGCTTTAGCGGAAAAAGAAAAAGCCATTGATGCAAGAACTGACTTAACAGATGCAGAAAAAGAAGTTGCTAAGAAATCAGTAAGAGCAGAAGCTGAATCAGCTAAGAAAGCAATCGATAATGCAACAGATAGTGAAGCAGTAGAGAAAGCTTTAAGAACATTCTTATACCAAATCGATCAAGAATCATTAGTTTATAATCGCCCAACTTTCAACCTTGAAGCATACATTCAAGCATCAATTACAGGAGTTGTAAAAGTTGAACGTGGAAAAGCAATTACTCAAGCTGATATCATTTCAAAACTAAGCTTACCAGAGAATGTTACAGTGATTAGCATAGACTTACCTGATACAAATACATTAGGTGATAAGTTTGCTAAAGTAATGTTAAGATTACCAGATGGAACAGAAGTAACTGTAAAAGTACCGGTTAGAGTTGTTGCTTCACAAAATGGGGATTCTAAACCAGAAACTGCTCTTCCAGATTATGGTAGAAATAACGGAGCTACTAACACTGAAACGAAAGTGGATAAAGCTAAGTTAGAAGGCGCTATTCGTCAATTAGATGAACTAATCATCCAAGAGTCAACTAGGCTTGATGCAGCAACTGCACTAGAAGCGACTGCATTATTAGCAGAAGCTAAAGCAGTATTTGCCAATGCAAAAGCAAGTCAAGCAGAAGTGGATGCAATGGTGAAACGTATCGAAGACTTCATGGCGAAAGTTGCTTCATCGACTAATCATGCAACGTCAGCTAATGACCAAGCTGATCAAACGCCAGCTGTAGCCCCAGCTACTACTCAAGTAGCAAATGCTAGCCAAACAGCATCAGCACAAGCAAATGCGCGTACAGCAACTAAAGAATTGCCAAATACAGGCACAGCAGATTCTACTGTAGCTATGGTAGCAGCTGTAGCAAGTGCATTACTTGGTCTTGGTCTTGCAGGTCGTCGTCGTAAAGAAGATGAAGAAGCTTAATTGGTAGATTGTTTGATAATTATCAGATGGTAAATCCGATTTTCAAAGCTTAGACAAGTACCTCTCATAAGAAAATCTCCTAGCAGGAAATCCTGCTAGGAGATTTTTTGTTAATTATAGTATAGTGAAATGAAACTGGAAAAGTACGATATAAATTCTGGCTCTTTGTCAACTGTAGTGGGTTGAATAAAAGCTAAAACCGAGAAAGGA
>NZ_JVLX01000053.1:0-13052 GCF_001070815.1 Streptococcus pseudopneumoniae
AGCAGTCAACCCAGGTTCAACTGTAGTAGTGGACGATAAAGGCAATGCGACAGTTACAACTCCAGAAGGTAAGACAGCAGTAATTCCAGCGTCAGATTTGACTAAGTCAGAAGCGGATGCAGCTAAACCAAATGCAGGTAACGATGTGAATACACCAGCAGCTAAAACTGTAGTAGCTAACCCAGACAAACTTACAGACGCTGAGAAGAAAGCTATCGAAGATAAGGTTAAAGCAGTAAATCCAGGAGCGACTGTAGTCGTAGACGATAAGGGTAATGCCACAGTTACAACACCGGAAGGTAAGACAGCAGTCATTCCAGCAACTGATTTAGTGAAAACACAAGATGATATCACTAAAGAAAATGCAGGTAATGATGTAAATACACCAGCAGCTAAAACTGTAGTCGCAAATCCAGATGCTCTAACTTCAGAAGAGAAGAAAGCGATCGAAGATAAGGTTAAAGCAGTCAACCCAGGTTCAACTGTAGTAGTGGACGATAAGGGTAATGCAACAATAGCTAAAGGTGATGGTACAGTTCTTAACATTCCAGCTTTAGACCTAGTCATTCCAGCAGATGATTTGGCAGATGCAGCTAAGAATACAGCTGTTAAAACTCCTGCTATTCGCACATTAGTAGCTGATAAGGAAAAATTAACAGATGCTGAAAAAGCAGCAGTTAAGAAAGCAATTGAAGCAGTAAATCCAGGAGCGACTGTAGTCGTAGACGATAAAGGTAACGCAACAGTAACATTAGATGGAAACACAGTATCAATTGCAAAAGACCAATTAGTGAAAACAGCAAGTGATGTAACAGCTAAGAATAGTGGAGATAACATCAACCTTGACTTCGAAAAAGAAACAGTAGCAGACCTCAATAACTTAACAGATGCAGAAAAAGAAGCTGCAAAAGCTAAGATTAAAGGAGCAAATGCTGATGTGGTAGAAGTTATCTTCGACAAAGCAGGAAATGCAACTGTTGTAACTAAAGATGGTAAAGTTTTAGCAATTGCCGCTGAAGATATCTTTAAACAACGTCCTTCAGCTCCAAACAATGGTGGAAATGGAACTTCTGGCAATAACGCAGCTAATAACACTGATGCAAAAGTGAATAAAGCTAAGTTAGAAGGTGCTATCCATCAATTAGATGAATTGATCATTAAAGAATCAGCTAAGCTTGATGCAGAAACTGCAAAAGAAGCGAATGCATTATCAGCAGATGCTAAGAAAGTATTTGCTAATGCAGACGCAAGTCAAGCAGAAGTGGATGCAATGGTTAAACGTATCGAAGACTTCATGGCGAAAGTTGCTTCATCAACTGATCATGCAACTCCAGCTAACGACCAAGCTGCTCAAAAACCAGCTGTAGCTCCAGCTACTACTCAAGCAGCAGCTAATGCTAGCCAAGAAGCAGCAACAAACGCGCGTAAAGCAGCTAAAGAGTTGCCGAATACAGGTACAGCAGATTCTACTGTAGCTATGGTAGCAGCTGCCGCAAGTGCATTACTTGGTCTTGGTCTTGCAGGCCGTCGTCGTAAAGAAGACGAAGAAGCTTAATTGGTAGATTGTTTGATAAACATCAGATGATAAATCCGATTTTCAAAGCTTAAACAAGTACCTCTCATAAGAAAATCTCCTAGCAGGAAAGCCTGCTAGGAGATTTTTGTATTTCAGGAAGTGGACGGATGACTTGGCAACCAGCTAAGGGTGAAGGTTAGCTGATCAGCTTTCAAGAGGTCTTGGTGTTGAATAGTTGATACTAGGTCTTTGTCCAGTCTACATTCTTTTACAAAGTTAAAATGGCTGTGGTTTTGCTCAGTATGAATATCTAGCCATTTATTTTCTTTAGCTAGGTAAATACGGAGGTGGTCAAAGAGAGGGATTCCGAGATCATAGCTGGGCTTGCCTGGACAGGTTGGATAGAATCCGAGAGCTGACCAGATGTACCAAGCAGAGAGACTACCATTGTCTTCATCGCCAGGACAGGCTTGCCAGCTTGGATGAAAGGCCTTCTGACGGAGAGTCTTGATGAGAAGGGCAGTGTAGTCAGGGTAGTTGCTGTAACGGAATAGATAAGGAATGTGGAAGCTCGGTTGGTTAGAAATGGCGAGTTGTCCAAAAGGAGCAGTAGCCATTTCGCTCATTTCGTGAATTTCGTAACCATAGCCTGTTGTCTCAAAGAGGGGAGCATCTTGACAGGTTTTCAAAAGATAGTTGCTGAAGGTTTCTTTTCCACCCATAAGCTGGATTAAGTCTGGGATGTCGTGGAGAACGCCTAAAGTTGCTTGGATAGCTGAACATTCGGCATAATCACGTCCCCAACTATAAGGAGAGAAGTCAGGGCGGAAGTTGCCTTGATTGTCTCGCGCTCGCATGTAACCTGTCTCAGCATCAAATAGATGGCGGTAATTTTGTGATGCAGCTTTGTAGTTTTCAGCGATTTTTATTTTCCCTAGTTTTTTGGCACAGCTGGCGATACAAAAGTCGCTATAGGCATAGTCAAGGGTGTGACTGACACTTTCGTGGTGGTCGGTAGAGAGGTAGCCTAGTTCTTGGTATTGGGCTAGTCCGTGGCGACCATTGATGCCGAGAGGATCGGCCTTGCTGGCTGTTTCGAGCATAGCTTGGAGGAGTTCTACTTCTAGGTCAGGGGTCATGTCCTTGCAGGCGCTATCTGCGATAATACCGTCTAAAAGTGTACCTGGCATCATCCCCCGTTCATCTGGAGCCAGCCATTTTGGAAGAAAACCAGTATCGCGGTAGCTATTGAGAAAGCCTTCTAAAAAGAGACGATAATACTCTGGTATGACAAGGGCAAAGAGGGGGAAGGTGGTGCGGAAGGTATCCCAGAAACCATTGTTGCTGAAGAGGACACCAGGCTTTACAGTTCCAGTAGCCAGATCTTTGTGGATGGCTTGTCCTGATTCATCAACCTCATAAAAAGTCTGAGGAAAGAGGAAGAGTCTGTAGAGACAGTGGTCAAAGAAGGTTCGGTCAGTCTCTCCTGTTTCTATAATGTCAAAACGATGGAGGAGATTTTCCCAGTTCGCTTGTGCACTTGATTTACAGCTGTCAAAGTCCTTTTGAGGTAGATTAAGCAGTGCTTGAGAAGGAGAGATGAAAGAAGTGGCTAGCTGAATTTCAGTATGGCTACTTGCTAAGTCAATTCGCCAGTCTCTCCCTTCCTGGCTGACAGCAAGAATACCCGTATTCATTTTCAGGGCAGTGAACAGTATCAGTGAATTTTTGTTGGTCTCAGTTTTTCCTTCTTGTCGCAGGGCAAGAGTTCGCTTATCTACTTGCTCCACGGTCAGCTCATCTGCTGCGTGAAGATAGAGGGAGAGGGTTTTGCCTTGCTTTTGCTCCAAACGAATAGAAGCACCGTAGCAAGTCGGTGTGAACTGGGTTTCAATCTGATAGCGCAGGGAGAAAATCTTCAGATAATGAGGTTGGAAAGAGGCTTTTTCGATATCATAGGAAGACTGGCGGTGAAAGACGCAGTCTCCACCTAGATGGCCTGTGACAGGTGTCAGAAGGAGCCAAGAGTAGTCCCCAATCCAAGGACTGGGCTGGTGGGTCAATCGAATCCCCTGAAAGATAGGCAGATGCGGATCGAAAAACCAAGCTCCCTCCCGGTCACTGGTCTGGGGCACAAAGTAATTCATCCCAAAAGGAACTCCTGTGTATGGCAGGGTATTTCCCCGAGAGAAGGCATGCTTGCTGGCAGTTCCAAAGCGGGTATCGATGGTTTCAAGTAGTGGTTTCATAGTCTTTCCTTTAGCTGTTTTTCTACATTATATCAGAAAAAGATAACCTTTAGAGAAGGAGTTTCAAAGATAACTATTTTGTAGAAAAATGACTATCATTTGTGTATGTATTTTCTGTCTCAAAAGCTATATACTGAAAATGAAACTTGTTTGAAAGAGGATACTGCACGATGATTTATTCAAAAGAAATTGTTAGAGAATGGCTAGATGAAGTGGCAGAGCGGGCTAAGGACCATCCAGAGTGGGTGGATGTTTTCGAGCGTTGCTATACAGACACCTTGGACAATACGGTTGCAATTCTAGAAGATGGTTCAACTTTTGTCTTGACTGGGGATATTCCTGCTATGTGGCTTCGGGATTCGACAGCCCAACTCAGACCCTACCTGCATGTGGCTAAAAGAGATGCCCTCCTGCGTCAGACCATTGCAGGTTTGGTCAAACGTCAGATGGCCTTGGTACTTAAGGATCCCTATGCTAACTCCTTTAACATTGAGGAAAACTGGAAGGGTCACCATGAGACTGACCACACAGACCTTAACGGCTGGATTTGGGAACGCAAGTATGAGGTGGACTCGCTTTGCTATCCTTTGCAGTTGGCTTATCTCCTCTGGAAAGAGACTGGCGAGACTAGCCAGTTTGATGAGACTTTTGTCGCAGCGACAAAGGAAATTCTTCATCTGTGGAAGGTAGAACAAGACCACAAGAACTCTCCTTATCGTTTTGTTCGTGATACCGATCGTAAGGAAGACACCTTGGTAAATGATGGCTTTGGACCTGATTTTGCAGTGACAGGTATGACTTGGTCAGCCTTTCGTCCGAGTGATGACTGCTGTCAGTATAGTTACTTGATTCCGTCAAATATGTTTGCTGTAGTAGTCTTGGGTTATGTGCAAGAGATCTTTACAGAATTGAATCTAGCTGATAGCGAGAGTGTTATCACAGACGCTAAGCGTCTCCAGGATGAAATCCAAGAAGGAATTGAAAACTACGCCTACACAAGCAACAGCAAGGGCGAAAAGATTTATGCCTTTGAAGTAGACGGTTTGGGAAATGCTAGCATCATGGATGATCCAAACGTACCAAGTCTGCTGGCAGCACCTTATCTGGGTTACTGTTCGGTCGATGATGAAGTGTATCAAGCAACTCGTCGTACCATTCTGAGCCCTGAAAATCCATACTTCTACCAAGGAGAATACGCTAGCGGTCTCGGAAGTTCTCATACCTTCTATCGCTATATCTGGCCAATCGCTCTGTCTATCCAAGGCTTGACAACGACAGATAAAGCAGAGAAGAAATTCTTGCTGGATCAGCTAGTTGCTTGCGATGGGGGGACGGGTGTCATGCACGAAAGCTTCCACGTGGACGACCCAACGCTCTACTCTCGTGAATGGTTCTCTTGGGCCAACATGATGTTCTGTGAGTTAGTCTTGGATTACTTGGATATTCGCTAAGGAGTTCACTTTAGCTTCACTGATTCTTGGAAAGAATCACAAATTTACATTTAAAACGTTAACAATAAAAATTTAAATTTAGAATGAGGTTTTACTTCATGGAAAATGTTGTCGTACATATTATCTCACATAGTCACTGGGATCGTGAGTGGTACTTGCCCTTTGAAAGCCACCGTATGCAGTTGGTGGAATTATTTGACAATCTCTTTGATCTCTTTGAAAATGACCCTGAGTTCAAGAGCTTCCATTTGGATGGTCAAACCATTGTCCTTGATGACTACTTGCAAATTCGTCCTGAAAATCGCGACAAAGTCCAACGCTACATCGACGAGGGCAAACTTAAAATTGGTCCCTTTTATATCTTGCAGGATGATTACTTGATTTCAAGTGAAGCCAATGTCCGCAATACCTTGATTGGTCAAGCAGAATGTGCAAAATGGGGCAAATCAACTCAGGTTGGTTACTTCCCAGATACCTTTGGAAATATGGGACAAGCGCCTCAAATTCTTCAAAAATCAGGCATTCACGTGGCAGCCTTTGGTCGTGGTGTGAAGCCGATTGGATTTGATAACCAAGTCCTCGAAGATGAGCAGTTTACTTCCCAGTTTTCAGAAATGTACTGGCAGGGTGCGGACGGAAGTCGTGTCCTCGGTATCCTCTTTGCCAACTGGTACAGTAACGGGAATGAAATCCCAGTTGATAAAGAAGAGGCCTTGACCTTCTGGAAACAAAAATTGTCAGATGTGCGTGCCTACGCTTCGACTAACCAATGGTTGATGATGAACGGCTGTGACCACCAGCCTGTACAGAAAAATCTGAGTGAAGCCATTCGTGTGGCAAATGAACTCTTCCCAGATGTGACCTTTGTTCACAGTTCTTTTGATGAATATGTCCAAGCTGTGGAAAGTGCCCTACCAGAGCAGTTATCAACGGTTACAGGTGAGTTGACCAGTCAGGAAACAGATGGCTGGTACACACTTGCCAACACTTCTTCATCCCGCATTTACCTCAAACAAGCCTTCCAAGAAAATAGCAACCTCCTAGAGCAAGTTGTAGAGCCCTTGACCATTATCACTGGTGGTCATAATCACAAGGACCAGTTGACCTATGCTTGGAAAACTCTTTTGCAGAATGCGCCACATGATAGTATCTGTGGCTGTAGCGTGGACGAAGTTCACCGTGAGATGGAAACTCGTTTTGCCAAGGTCAATCAAGTCGGAAACTTTGTTAAGAGCAATCTTCTCAACGAGTGGAAGGGTAAAATCGCTACAGCTAAGGCTCAAAGTGACTATCTCTTTACGGTTATTAACACAGGTTTGCATGATAAGGTCGATACTGTCAGTACAGTGATTGATGTGGCGACTTGTGATTTCAAGGAATTGCACCCAACAGAAGGCTACAAGAAGATGGCTGCCCTTACCTTGCCAAGCTACCGTGTAGAGGACTTGGATGGTCGTCCTGTAGAGGCTAAAATTGAAGACCTTGGGGCAAATTTTGAGTATGATTTACCAAAAGACAAGTTCCGCCAAGCTCGTATTGCTCGCCAAGTGCGCGTGACCATTCCAGTTCACCTAGCACCGCTTTCTTGGACAACCTTCCAATTGCTGGAAGGAGAACAAGAACACCGCGACGGTATTTACCAAAACGGAGTGATTGATACGCCATTTGTAACGGTGAGTGTGGATGACAATATCACAGTTTATGACAAGACAACTCACGAAGCCTATGAAGATTTTATCCGCTTCGAAGACCGTGGGGACATCGGAAACGAGTATATCTATTTCCAACCAAAAGGAACAGAGCCAATCTATGCAGAGCTTCAGGGTTACGAGGTCTTGGAAAACACAGCTCGCTATGCTAAGATTTTGCTCAAACATGAGTTGACCGTGCCTGTCAGCGCAGATGAAAAACTAGAAGAAGAGCAAAAAGGTATCATCGAGTTTATGAAGCGTGAAGCTGGACGTTCAGAAGAGTTGACAAGCATTCCTCTGGAAACTGAGATGACTGTCTTTGTTGACAATCCACAAATCCGTTGCAAGACTCGCTTTACCAACACTGCCAAAGACCACCGTATCCGTCTCTTGGTCAAGACTCATAACACGCGTCCAAACAATGATTCTGAAAGCATTTATGAGGTGGTGACACGACCAAACAAACCAGCAGCTTCATGGGAAAATCCTGAAAATCCTCAACACCAACAAGCCTTTGTCAGTCTATATGACGATGAAAAAGGTGTGACTGTATCCAACAAGGGATTGAATGAATACGAAATCCTTGGAGACGACACTATTGCAGTGACCATTCTGCGTGCGTCAGGTGAGCTAGGTGACTGGGGTTACTTCCCAACACCAGAAGCACAATGCTTGCGTGAGTTTGAAGTCGAATTTGCGCTTGAATGCCACCAAGCCCAAGAACGCTTCTCAGCCTATCGTCGTGCTAAAGCCTTGCAGACACCATTTACCAGCCTTCAGCTTGCTAGACAGGAAGGAAGCGTGGCTGCGACTGGTAGCCTCTTGAGCCATTCTGTTCTCAGCATACCGCAAATCTGTCCAACAGCCTTTAAGGTAGCTGAAAATGAAGAAGGCTATGTGCTTCGCTACTACAATATGTGTAGTGAAAATGTACGTGTACCAGAAAGTCAATATCTCTTCCTTGACCTACTTGAACGACCATACCCAGTTCATAGAGGCCTCATTTCACCACAAGAGATTCGTACAGAATTCATCAAAAAAGAAGAAATTTAATTTCAAAAAGTAGACATAAAAAGAAAGGAGGGGCGAAAAAGTAAGGACTAACTGCTGATTCGCCCCTTTTTATGGTAAAAACAATGACCATTGCAACGATTGATATCGGAGGGACTGGGATTAAGTTTGCCAGTCTGACTCCTGATGGGAAAATACTGAATAAGACAAGCATTCCAACGCCTGAAAGTTTGGAGGACTTACTAGCTTGGCTAGATCAACGTTTGTCAGAGCAGGATTATAGCGGGATTGCTATGAGCGTTCCAGGCGCGGTCAATCAAGAGACGGGTGTGATTGATGGCTTCAGTGCGGTGCCCTACATTCACGGATTTTCTTGGTATGAGGCGCTTAGTTCTTATCAGATTCCTGTCCATCTGGAAAATGATGCCAACTGCGTTGGGCTCAGTGAATTGCTAGCTCATCCAGAACTTGAAAATGCAGCCTGTGTCGTGATTGGGACAGGGATTGGCGGAGCCATGATTATCAATGGCAGACTTCATCGAGGTCGTCACGGACTGGGTGGGGAATTTGGCTATATGACAACCCTTGCTCCTGCTAAAAAACTCAACAACTGGTCGCAACTAGCGTCAACTGGAAATATGGTGCGATACGTGATTGAAAAATCTGGTCAGACTGACTGGGACGGTCGCAAGATTTACCAAGAGGCCGCAGCAGGAAATGTTCTTTGCCAAGAAGCTATTGAGCGCACGAACCGCAATCTGGCGCAAGGCTTGCTCAATATCCAGTATCTCATTGATCCAGATGTCATCAGTCTGGGTGGTTCTATCAGTCAAAATCCCGACTTTATCCAAGGCGTCAAAAAAGCTGTCGATGCCTTTGTCGAAGCCTACGAAGAATATACGGTTGCGCCAGTTATCCAAGCTTGCACCTATCATGCAGATGCTAATCTTTACGGTGCCCTTGTCAACTGGTTACAGGAGGAAAATCAATGGTAAGATTTACAGGACTTAGTCCCAAACAAGCGCAAGCTATTGAAGTATTAAAAAATCACATTTCCCTACCAGATGTGGAAGTTGTAGTCGCTCAGTCTGACCAAGCTTCTATCTATATCAAGGGTGAGGGTGGCCACTATCAACTAACCTACCGCAAACCTCACCAACTTTATCGTGCCTTGTCCCTGTTGGCGGCGGCTCTAGAAGAAAGTGACAAGGTAGAGATTGAGGAGCAGGCAGCTTATGAAGATTTAGCTTATATGGCAGACTGTTCGCGAAATGCAGTGCTGAATGTGGCTTCTGCCAAGCAGATGATTGAGGTTTTGGCTCTCATGGGCTACTCAACCTTTGAGCTTTACATGGAAGACACCTACCAGATTGAGGGGCAGCCTTACTTTGGCTATTTCCGTGGAGCTTATTCAGCAGAGGAGTTGCAGGAAATTGAAGCCTATGCCCAGCAGTTTGACATGACTTTTGTGCCTTGCATTCAGACTTTGGCCCACTTGTCGGCCTTTGTCAAATGGGGTGTCAAGGAAGTGCAGGAACTCCGTGATGTTGAGGACATTCTTCTCATTGGCGAAGAAAAGGTTTATGACCTAATTGATGGCATGTTTGCTACTCTGTCTAAACTGCAAACTCGCAAGGTCAATATTGGGATGGATGAAGCCCACTTGGTTGGCTTGGGACGCTACCTGATTCTAAATGGTGTGGTAGACCGTAGCCTCCTCATGTGCCAACACTTGGAGCGCGTGCTGGATATTGCTGACAAATATGGTTTCCACTGCCAGATGTGGAGCGATATGTTCTTCAAACTCATGTCAGCGGATGGCCAGTACGACCGTGATGTGGAAATTCCAGAAGAGACTCGTGTCTACCTAGACCGTCTCAAAGACCGTGTGACCTTGGTTTACTGGGACTATTATCAGGACAGCGAGGAAAAATACAATCGCAATTTCCGCAACCACCACAAGATTAGCCATGACCTTGCCTTTGCAGGAGGTGCTTGGAAGTGGATTGGTTTCACACCTAACAACCATTTCAGCCGTCTTATTGCTATAGAGGCCAATAAAGCCTGTCGTTCTAATCAGATTAAAGAAGTCATCGTAACTGGTTGGGGGGACAATGGTGGTGAGACCGCTCAGTTTTCTATCCTACCAAGCTTGCAAATTTGGGCAGAACTCAGCTATCGCAATGACCTAGACCGTCTGTCTGCTCACTTTAAGACTAATACAGGTCTTTCGGTTGATGATTTCATGCAGATTGACCTAGCCAACCTCTTGCCAGATCTGCCAGGCAATCTCAGTGGTATCAATCCCAACCGCTATGTCTTTTATCAGGATGTTCTCTGTCCGATCCTTGACCGACACATGACACCTGAACAGGATAAACCACACTTCACTCAGGCTGCTGAGACGCTTGCTAACATTAAAGAAAAAGCTGGTAACTATGCCTACCTCTTTGAAACTCAGGCCCAGTTGAATGCTATTTTAAGTAGCAAAGTAGATGTGGGAAGATGCATTCGTCAGGCCTATCAAGCGGATGATAAAGAAAGTCTGCAAGAAATCGCCAGACAAGAATTACCAGAACTTAGAAGCCAAATTGAAGACTTCCATGTCCTCTTTAGCCACCAATGGCTGAAAGAAAATAAGGTCTTTGGTTTGGATACAGTTGACATCCGTATGGGCGGACTCTTGCAACGCATTAAGCGAGCAGAAAGCCGTATCGAGGCTTATCTGGCTGGTCAGCTTGACCGCATCGATGAGCTGGAAGTAGAAATTCTGCCATTTAACGACTTCTACGCAGACAAGGGCTTCGCAGCTACAACAGCCAACCAATGGCATACTATTGCGACAGCTTCAACGATTTATACGACATAAAAAACAAGAACACCTTGCTTGACGCAGGGTGTTTCGCGTGAAACAGAAGAATTGGATAAGATGCATCATATCAAGCTTAGTTCATAACATTTGATTTATAAAATGAAAAAGAGTATAATGAGTTAAGCCAATCTAAAATATGCACAAATATTTTAGGGGGGGGCTTTTTATTTGTCCTTCTGTTATATATTAACCGATAATTATCGGAAAAGGAGCAAAATGATATATGTTTTATAAAGGTAATGAAGATAGAGAAAAACGCTTGCGGTTTTCGATTCGTAAGGTTAGTTTTGGAGCTGCTAGTGTTGCAGTAGCAGCCTTGTTCATGTTTCCAGGAAATGGGACAGTGTCTGCCACAGAGCAAGGTGTAACCCCAACTAATGAGGAAACACAAGGCTCACCACTGAAAGACCCAGATGTCCAGAATGGAACCTACGGGGCGACTCCAGTAGTCAGTCAGTTGGATGGAAATTCTGGTAGCAGTGAGACTACTGCTCCGAAAGGTCAAGAAGAAACAACTACTCCAACATTTACTGATGCAAGCGCACCATCAGTCGAATCACCTACTGTTTCAAAAGATAAAGAAGAAACATCTACTACTGCCACTCCAGCGCCAGTAGTATCATCTACTGCTTCAGCAACAGAAGGAAAGTCAGCAGAGAAAAATACTGAGGTGCCATCTACAGAAGCAAATAGCGTAGAAAACAAAGACCAAACAAGAGCAACAGTTGAAGAGGAATCTACTAGACCAGTAGAAACAACCAAGCCCGCGGCAGTAACAGAAAGCAAGAAACTAAAATCACGTAAAAAACGTGATATAAGTGCCACTCCAGATGCAGATGCTGCAACGGATGACCAATCGGCAAACCAGACTTACAAAGCACCAAGTGCGGATGCTAGCGTGGAGGAGTTGGTTAAAGCCTTAAAAACTCTTCCAACGACGATAACTAATGAAACAAAACTTGCTTCTATCAATGAAGTTGGAAACCGTAAAGGTGTTCAGTCAGGAGAAGTTATAGATATAAGCGAATTTGGTGGCTGGAAAGCAGTAGAAGGAGGTAAATTTGGTTTAGCTAGAAAGACGGAAAAGGGAGTATTTCCTATTGAAACGGCGAATACTGTAAAAGTAAATAACGGACCTTATCGAACATATCTAGATGAAAGCTCGTTCGATCGTTCTCAAGAATATATCCTCCTCTTAGGAAAAGTAAGAACGGAAGCAAATAAGAATGAAACAGTAAGCGACGGAAGTCCATATAGGGAAGTTGATAATGGAAATAATGGAAATAAAGGTAAAGGTCTAGCGAGCTTTAAAGGTATAGAAAAAACGTTTAAGGCATATTCAAAGTCAACAGGTTCTGGGGTGACAGTATCATTTAGAACTGGATTTACAGGGGATATTGATGGGAATAAAGCGCGTTATAAAGTGGAGGTTTTGACTAAGGATAGTGCAGGACAAACGAAGATTATTTATACCGAAACATTTGGACCATCTGATAATACAAATAGTGATAAGAAGACAGTGACGCCGGTTCATGCTGCAGGTATTAAATATTTTAATACCAATAGGAACCCCCAGCCTACTAGGGAGCAATTAAATGAAAAATTAAGTGAAGATGGCAATAAATCTAATTTGGGAATTAACTATGGGACATTTACAAGTAAGGGAGTAGTATTACCGGCAGATGTAACTGAATATACTGTTCGTATTAGTGCTGCTGATAGCAATAAATTAGGTATGGGTTATCAGGTGCCTTGGCAACATTACGCCTTACCTGTAACAGGACTGGAATTTAATATTACCCAAGATACTAAACAAGTAGCGAAGGCATTGTTGAAACAGGCTTATGATAAACTGCTTGAAGACCAACAAAAAGACGAATATAGAAAAACTGAAGACAGTGTCCGTGCTTACCAAGAAAAGTTAGCTAAAATTAAAGAATTATTAGCCTCGAATGAGTTGAAAAATAATTCTGAATATATTTCTGTGTTAGAAAGTGCTGTTGATAGCAGAGATGACTTGAAAACTCAAACCCCAAGCCAACCAACTGTGACAGCAGATGAGCCAACAGCTAGCGTATCTGTGAAACCAGTAGGAGAAGCGGATAAAGTTGAAATTGGTCTTACGACTGATGGTGGTGCGAAGAAACTGACAGCAAGTAAGGGTCAAGATGGCACATGGAGCTTAGACGAAACACCAGCAGGAGTCAGCATCAATGCTCAAACTGGTGAAGTTACAGTATCTCATACAGCTGTAGTGGCTGG